>CAJUPP010000044.1 GCA_910588325.1 uncultured Hungatella sp. | reverse complement strand
GGTCGCTCTATCCATCTGAGCTACGGAAACGTGTATAAAATTGTGTGTGACTTGCTCCTCTGCTCCTCCAAAAAGTTTCCGTTGTAGGTTCTCTTAGGAGGTAATTACTCTATCCAACTAAATAATAATAACTCTGTTTCTAATTATAACCAATTATAGTAAATCCGTCAAGCCTTGAATTTCGCGGTTCCTATCATCCATATCTGCCCTTTGAAGCGTCGTCCTGCCTCTGGTTCTCCTACTAAATCTTTAGCATTGATTGCCACATGAAAAATCATGTCATTACACTCCAATTTCATGTCATAGACTTCTTCTTCAGTAATTTTGTTCCTCTTTTTATTAATAGACAAAATATCCCCAATAACAGCATATTGATCACATTCTATTCCGCTTGGCATAAAACTGGTATCAATAATAGAATAAATATCCTCTTTTGCTACCCGCCGAGAAATCTGGGAATATAAATCAATATCTTCAAGCGTCAGCATTTCCATGGCATCTTCATCGCCGTTTTTTGCTGCCTCCAATAAATTATTCCTCTCTTTGGAAGTTACTTTTGCCGTCTCTTTCTGGTTTATATTTTTTTTAATAGGAAGCAGGATTTTTCCACTAACAGAAAGACCTATCAGATTAACACATCTGGTTTCCGTAGATTCTTTATTCAATACTTTTTCTTGATATTCCATTAAATTTTCCAGATAGTAAATAAGAGAAATACCAACTCTATATTCATCAAGAAGGCCTGCATAAGTTTCTTTTTCCGTATGCCGCTGAATGGAACAATCCGCATTGGAGGACATATCATGGCTTAATAGATAGGGAACATAATATTCTGGTTTTATAGTGCCAAACTCATCCATCTCTCCATAAATATCAATTCCCATATCCGGAGCCATCTCTGCACGCACTCTGCACAAATTTGTCTCTCCGTCAAGCTGAAGTTTCCAAATCTGGGAGGATTTTGCCTGTTCAGTTAAGTCCTGCAGCAGCTTTTCTATATCATGTTTTTTCTGGTATAAGCTAAACCCAACTGTGCGTAAAAATTTATGCATGCTCTCTCACCTTCTATTCATAACATTTCTTGAAAGACTATACTTATCTACTATACGAAAATATCCTTCTTTCGTCAATACATTTTTGTTAAAAAAGGTAGCTAAAAAAGATAGGATCGAGCTGTGCCAAAAGTAAGGGAACTGCAGGCAGATTCCAGTGAAAAAGTACAAGCTGTCTACAGATTTCTGATCATTCCAACATCTGTTGGAATATGTTTGTCAGGACGCGGTGGCTTCTTTGAACCTTACTTCAGTACAGAGATGGCTCGGTCAATGTCTGGGGCGTGTTTCTGCGGTATTCTGAAAGGTGGAATCACCTGATACGAGAATGAAAGAGCAACAGACACTTCCACGGTCTCTCACAAGCCGCAAAAAATTCAGTATGTTTTTAAAGGGGGGTCTGAACGGTTATAAGTTATCGGCTTTTGCAGGGTGAATATTAAGAGATACTTGCAAAAAACAGTATAGTATGTTATGATTTTGTCGGAATCGTACACTTGTACGACAAAAATAGAATTTTGAAGGGAGAAATTGTTTTATGAAGAAAAAGGTGTTGGCAGCAGCCGTATTAGCAAGTATCCTGCTTTGTGCATGCAGTTCTTCATCAGAGGAAGCAGGAAGTGCCGGGACAACGGATGCGGAGATTTCAAAAACAGAGACCAGAGCCGAAAAAGAGGAAACCTCTGCAAAGGTGGAGGGAGAAGTGCTGACAGGCAAAGGGCAGGGATTCGGCGGCGTGATTACCGCCCAGGTAACCATGACAGACGGAGTTATTACAGATGTGGCTCTGGAAGGACCAGATGAGACGCCTGGTATTGGAGGACAGGCTCTTGAAGAACTGTCCAAGCAGGTGATAGCAGCCGGCGGAGCGGAGATTGACGGGGTCGCCGGAGCTACTGTAACCAGCGGCGGTGTAAAGGCAGCGGTTCTCAATGCCCTGGACCCGGAGGTCAATCCTTATGAGGAGCAGGAAGAGACAGAGACGGTGATTGTGACGGAGATAGAGCCGATTACATTTCCGGAGGATAAAAAGATAGTCAGCGCTACTACATACGGGATCTATACAAAACAGGAGGATTCCTTCCAGGATGCGGTCATAAAGGCAACACTGTACTGGAATCAGACAGACAATGAGATTTATGACATCCGTTTTTTACAGGCCATGCTTCCATGGGATGACAACGGAGCCACGGGCGGATGGGCTAATATTACGGATGAGGCAGTGATAGAAGATTTGGGGGAGGCAGTGATTTCTTTTGAAGGTGATGAACATGGCAGTCCGGTACCATGTAATTATGCAAAATATATTCAGATTGGTGATATTGTCTGGACCGGAGAACTGGGAAGCGATCCGGCATGTGAGCAGGCAGTGGTGTATTCGGCTCAGATAGACGGAAAGGAAGTCCGGCTGAATGACTATGTAGCCGACGAGTCAGGCGGTGTATGGTATCATGAGGCAGTTTTGGAGGACGCATATATTTTAAAGACTTCCGATAAAGCAGAAGCTGGCTCTGACAATATTGCCATGACGTATGAGATTACTTATAAGGAGACCAACGGACATGGTGAGGCTTTCTGGATGAGTGACTTAAAATTCTCTGGAAATATGCAGGCGATTAAAGATTTTGTGACAGAGAATGGATTTGAATATGATTACTATAAAGACGGCGGTATTACTCAGAATGAGGATAGATACTGGCAGACAGTGGATGCGGTATCAGGTGCAACTCTTGATGAGACACCGACCTATCTGGATATCCTGAAAACATTGTATGGGAGAATTCAGAGCGGGGAATATGTGGAGGAAAACTAGTATAACCCGATTTAAATAACCTTGTATTTCACTTGTCTAAATTTCCATCTGCGGCGTTGGCTTCCATCGACGATGTTACCAGCATCGTCTCATTCAGCCGCCTTGCAGATGAAAATTTATCCTGCGTGAAATAGAAAGGTATTTAAATCGGGTCATACTAGTTTGCTTTGTTTCGTCCACTTTCATCCTGCGCCGTCTGGCGAAATAAAAACAGAATAAGTCTCTGGGCAGAATAGGAAAACAGCCGCGGCGCTTATGGTGCTACGGCTGTTTTATATTCTTCCAGTCCTTTTGAAGTCAGATAGGGGAAAAGGGCGGCCCACTGGGCATGAAGAATCTCTTCCAGAGGAATCTTTGAATCAGTACTGCGGGAAGAATTATACTGGGTCCAGCCGGTATGGCTTAACAGAAGGAGCATAGCCAGCTGATGAATCCGCTCAGGCGTCATAGGACAAAAAAGTCCTTTGTCGGATAGTGTCTGAAGGGAGGATTCCATAAGCTGGAACAGATGTCCCACATTGATATAGTCCTGATTCTGAATGGCAGGAATCAACCGGTAGATGGAAGGATCATTAAAATAAAAGGGCGATTCAACAATGGACTCCAAAAGGCGGCAAAGCAGCAGGTGGAAGTCCTTGAGGGTTTCTGGCGGTGAATCGGGAAAGGTTTGAATGTTGGAATCCATAATGGCTTCCAACAGATCCTGTTTGCGGGCAAAATGGTAAGTGAGAGTTCCAAGACTGACACCGGATTTGGCAGCAATCTCCCGCATGGAAACAGAGCGATATCCTTTCTGATTAAATAAACGTTTGGCCTCTTGGCATATCTGTGCTTTGGTAAAATCCATGGTTTTGGTTATCTCCGGTGAAAAATTTCTAACGCCTTATCCTTTTCGAACAGAGCATCCTTAGGTTCCGTTCTATCTTTAGGATACGGGAATTTTTGAAAGACGTCAAGAACTATCAGAAAATATCCCTGCAATAATTTCCTTCTCCACCACCTTCAATTTGCACAAGAGAGTGAAGATATCAGGTGTTGCAGATACAAGAAAAAGATAGTATGATAGCCATATGAAAAAAATCCTTTGAAAGAAAAATGGAGGCGACATGAGCGATTTTAGGCAAGATACGTATCTGCGGGGAGTAGTGATGATTATTCTCTCGGCCTTTTGCTTTGCATGTATGAATGTGTTTGTCCGGCTGGCAGGCGATATGCCGTCTATTCAGAAAAGCTTTTTTCGGAATCTGGTGGCGGCAGTTTTAGCAGGAACAATTATATGGAAAGATCATGTTTCTCTGGAGGTGAAAAATGAGGCGAGGCTGTCGCTTTTCGTCCGCTGTTTTTTTGGAACCATTGGAATTCTGGGAAATTTCTATGCGGTGGATCACCTGCTGGTGGCAGATGCGTCTATTTTGAACAAGCTGTCGCCATTCTTTGCCATTATTTTCTCCTATCTGCTGTTAAAAGAGGAAATTTCGTTTTTTCAGGCAGTCTGTGTGGGGACGGCGTTTGTCGGATGCCTGTTTGTGGTGAAGCCGGGATTTGAGAATACGGTATCGATTCCTGCCCTGGTGGGAGTCTGCGGAGGGCTTGGGGCAGGGATTGCCTATACCATGGTGAGGAAGATGGGGACTATGGGGGTAAAGGGGCCTGTAATTGTATTTTATTTCTCGTTGTTTTCCTGTCTTGCGGTGGTGCCGTGGATAGTATTTCACTTTACTCCCATGTCATTAGGGCAGCTGGGGATGCTGCTACTTGCGGGGACATGTGCAGCTGGAGGACAGTTTGCGATTACAAAAGCATACACTTATGCGCCGGCAAAAAAGATCTCGATCTATGATTATTCGCAGATTATTTTTGCAACGGTTCTGGGGTATGTTATGTTTGGGGAGATACCGGACAGCTTGAGTTTTATCGGGTATACTTTGATTGTGGCGGCCTCCCTGGCAATGTTTCTCAAGGTCACTTGTAAGAGAAAGAACGCATGTTAACGGCGGACTTTGGCGGAATGAAAGGATATAATTCTGCCAAAGATTTCAAAGAGGCAGCGAATTTATCCGGAGGTATGGAGTAAAAACATTATGAAAAATAAGAAATTACCGATAGGACCCATAGGAATCCTTCTGACAGTAATACTGGCAGTTTCTGCCTATATAGAAAACGGCCCGATACAAATGCCTTTCGATACCTGGCAGACGGCTAAAACAGGTGTTGAAGTTGAAGGTATAGAAGGCAATCCGACAGTTGAGGCAGGCGGGCTTTTTAATGACTGGTATGAAAACATTCCAGAATATGCAGGGGAGCCGGTTTTTGTGGTCAACAACGGGATTCCCTTTTTCACAGAGGAGGAGCGGGCGACAACAGATGTGTTTGAAGAGTACTCAGAGCTGGATGAACTGGGACGCTGTGGTACGGCCTTTGCCAATATATGCCTTGAGCTTATGCCAGACAAGGAGAGGGGAAATATCGGGAATGTCAAACCATCCGGCTGGCATACGGTAAAATATGATGTGATTGCGGACCGATATCTTTATAACCGCTGCCATTTAATCGGGTATCAGCTGGCCGGGGAAAATGCTAATGAGCGGAATTTAATCACAGGCACGCGTTATCTGAATGTGGAAGGGATGCTTCCATGGGAAAATCTGGTGGCGGAATACGTGAAGGAAACCGAAAATCACGTTCTATACCGGGTTACGCCTTATTTTGAAGGGGAGAATCTGGTGGCTTTTGGCGTACTGATAGAGGCCTGGTCCGTAGAGGACCAGGGAGAAGGCCTCTGTTTTAATGTATACTGCTACAATGTACAGCCTGGCGTAATCATCGATTACTCTACAGGGGAAAGCCGGCAGGAGTAGTTATCTGATAAGTTCAGGAACCTGTTTCAGGACAGATTTCTATACAAAAATATCCCGGCAGATTCTCACTCGGAATCTACCGGGGGGACAATAGAATACGGACCTAATTTAAAAGAAGGGTAAACTCAAAATCAAAGGCTTCTTCATCCAGCTGGTATTTATCCAACAGCTCTGGTCCGCAGCTGTTGGAACCGATGCCGTTCTGCCTGTAATCTAGGCAGAGAACCGTGCTGCCGCATTCTGTCAGCTCAAAGTTATGCGCTTTGGCGGTCATCTCTTCCTGAGTATAGTTGGAAGCATTAAAGGAAAAAGGTTTTTCGCTGATTACTGTGAAGTTGTGGGAGCCGTCGCTTAAGGTCAAACAGTCGCATCCCCAGTGGCTTCCATTTTCCTGAGGCCGGATGTAGTCTTCATGCAGAAGAGACACAGGACTTTGATACAGCCCGTAGGATGAGGCACGATGCTTGTCCGGATAGCTTTCCATAGGTCCGAATCCACAGTAGGAAACCTGCTGAAATCTTTTTTGCAAAAACAGCCGCAGGCCGAAGCGGGGAAGCTGCGGGAACTCCATATCCTTCTGCACAAACATTTTCAAGGAAATTTTTCCGGATGCGTCAATGGTCCAGCATGCATCCATATTTAGAATTCTCTGAACCGTAACAGCCGCCACCGACATTTTGCTGTGAAGAACTATGGAAGAATCTTTTCCCTCCGGTACCTTCTCACATCGGATATCATAGGCTCTGAAAGTGGCCTGATCATAGTGGGCATCACACCATTGCTGTTTTAATTTCCGGTCATTATCCGTAGGAGCCCGCCAGATATTTATCTCCATAGGACGATCCAGAACAGGGACTTTGTTAACGTTCAGCTGGCAAAACAGTCCGGTCAGGGAATCATAAATATACTCGAAGGATTCTCCCCATACGGTGATGTACCGGGAACCGGATGATACATGAATCTCCTGTTTTTTCAGACCATAACCTTCTGAGAGAGACAGCACCGTCTGATTTCTGCTGTCTTTATTTTCAAGGGAAAGCTCATCAAAGCCTAAAACAGACGAAGAGGCCATATTCAGTACCGACAGTCCTTCTGACTCTGAAGAAATATTGTCCTCACTGCCCTTCCTGCAATATATGACTCTTAAAAAACATTTTCCTTTTTCCGGAATATTTAAATTGACAGGGACGACTCCGGTAGTGTGAGGCGCTATGGACTGGTCAAGCTTAAACTGTTTTGTGGAAATCACCTTTCCGTCGCAAGTCAACTCATATACCAGATATAGATAATCCTTTAAATCCGTGTAGTCCATATAATTGTACAGCTGCAGCTGGCCTTTTTCGAGAGAAAAGCCTGTCACTCGGGCCGGACGGTATACGTTTTTGTATTCCAGAAGCCCGGTATGGGGACGGCGATCCGGATATACCAGGCCATCCATGCAGAAATTGCCGTCATGAATTGTTTCTCCGTGATCTCCTCCGTAATAGTACATGGCTTTGCCGTTTTCAGCCGTTCCTTTATAGACCGTATGGTCGCACCATTCCCAGACGAAACCGCCGCACATAATGTCATGGTTCTGAATCCATGTAAAATAATCCTCCAAATCGCCTGGGCCGTTTCCCATAGCATGGCAGTACTCGACCATAAGAAACGGTTTGTCCGGACAGCTGTCTATATAGGCTTTGACATCATCCAGGGAAGGGTACATACGGCTGTAGAGGTCAATATTGGAGAAGTCATACCTCCTCTGATTGCCTGTGTACATAGCGCTTTCGTAATGGGTCAGACGGGCAGGATCAAACTGTTTTGTCCATTTCAGCGATTCCTCAAAGGTACACCCGTAAGCACATTCATTTCCCATAGACCAAATTACAACACAGGGACGGTTTTTGTCTCTGTGGACACAGCGCATCGTCCTGTCTAAAGTACTTTCTGTGAAAACAGGATTGTCTGCAATCCGTTCGTTCCAGTGCTTCCTCCGATTTTCCCATTCAGAATCTTTCAGATACTGAGACTGGGTTCCGTGGCTTTCATTGTCAGCCTCGTCGATGACAAAAAATCCGTATTCATCGCACAGCTGATAGAAATATGGAACATTGGGGTAATGGCTGCTGCGGATCGCATTGAAGTTGTGTTGCTTCATCAGCTGAAGGTCGGTCTCCATCTGGTTTAAGCTTATGACAGGACCTGTGACAGGGTCAGAATCATGGCGGTTTACACCCCGGAATTTAATGGAGGTGCCATTGACCATGACGGTCTGGTTTTCCACATAAATTTCCCGCAGGCCAATCCGATCCGTGATCACTTCTGCATCTGTTTTGAGTAGCAGAAAATAGAGCTGCGGCTGTTCCGGATTCCACAGGCAGGGGTCAGAAATTTCCAACACAGCCTGGTGGCTGTAACCGGAGTGGGATTCACAGAAAGTCAGTTCTCCACAGGTCAAAGCTTCGCCCTCCAGGCAGGAACAGATGGAGATATGCACTGGAAGTTCACCACCAAAAAAATTGGCTCTGACAGTGACAGCTGCACGGTCAGGATACAGCTTTGCAGTAATAAAATAATCAAAAATTCCCTTTTCCGGCCGTTTTAAAAGATAAACATCCCGAAAGATTCCGCTGTAACGGAACTTGTCCTGATCCTCCAGATAGCTTCCGTCACACCATTTTAACACCAGGACGGCCAGTCTGTTTGTTCCTTCTTTCAGAAAATCCGTCACATCAAATTCACTGGTAGAGTGGGATACCTGACTGTAGCCTACATAGGTTCCGTTAAGCCATACATAAAAGCAGGAATCAACGCCTTCGAAATTCAGGTATGCTCTGGGAGCCGATGGATCTCTGCTGTAGTCAAAATCATGCAGGTAGGCCCCGCATGGGTTGTCAATGGGAACGTAAGGCGGGTCAATGGGAAACGGATACCTTACATTGGTGTACTGGTGGCTGTCATAACCGAAATTCTGCCAGACCCCCGGAACCGGGATCTGATGGTAGTCCCTTAAAAAACAATCGTCGGTTATCTCATAAAATTTCTCGTCCATATCATAGACACTGTCATAATACTTAAAGTTCCACAGACCGTTTAACATCTGGATACGATCAGACGCTTCCCTGTGTCTGACCAGATCCTTTCTGGGTTTGGAAGCCGGTATATAATAAGCCCGGTTTGCCATGGTATTCTCATGAAGAATTTCTAAATTTTCAAAATGCTTTGGTATAATCAATGGTTTGTCTCCTTTCTGTTTCTGACAGTTCCCACTATACAACATCTGCTTTTACTATGCAACAGAAAGGTGTATTTATAACCTTTGTTGCGATTCATTGGAAATCATGATATAAATGGAATGGGAGGTTAACTAATCATGGATTTCTATAAAAGAATGTCAGAAGTATGTAAGAGAATCCCGTCAGGAACCGTTGCCACATACGGCCAGATTGCCCTGTTGTGCGGCAGGCCCAGGAATTCCAGGCAGGTAGGATATGGGCTTCGGTTTCAATTAGCCGGAGACGTCCCGGCCCACAGAGTTGTCAGTGCAAAAGGAAATTTAAGCGGTGCAGGTTATTTTGAAACCTGGGATATGCAGAAAATTCTTTTGCAGGAGGAAGGCGTGGAGGCTGTCTGGAAGGAAGAACACTGGACAGTGGATTTAAAAAAATACGGATGGAAAAACACCATAGAAGATGCCCTGGCACTGAAAAAACTGTTTGAGACAGAAAGGATTTAGGGAATGTTATATCAGATTACAGACGGAACCGTATCTTTGGGAGGAAATGTGATACTGGATCACATAACTTTTGAGATAAAAGGAAAGGAAAAAATCGCCGTAACCGGGAAGAACGGCGCCGGAAAGACTACACTTCTGCGTCTTCTGGCCGGAGAACTGGATCTGGACCTGGACGACAGGCGGACAGGCCCCGGGATTTTCCGATCCAGGGCGGTTACCATAGGAATGCTTCGGCAGCAGGTATTCTCCGACGATTCCCGCACAGTAGAAGAGGAACTGTTAAGCGCATGTCCTTCTGAGGATATCTATGCCAGGGAGCGATATGAGTATGAGAAAGAATATGACCGTTTGTTTACCGGATTTGGTCTGAGACGGGAGGATAAAGACAGACCGCTGTCCTCCTTTTCCGGTGGCGAGAGAACGAAGATTGCGCTGATCCGTCAGTTGCTGGAAAAGCCAGACATCCTGATTCTGGACGAGCCGACCAATCATCTGGACATAGAGACTGTAGAGTGGCTGGAAAAATACTTAAAGCAATATGAGAAAGCCGTAGTCATGGTAAGCCATGACCGTTTTTTTCTTGATCAAGCGGCAGAGATTGTCTATGAGCTTTCCGGAAAAAAGCTGATACGATATGGAGGAAACTATAGCTGGTTCCGGGAAGAAAAAAGAAAACGGCTCAGATTGCAGCAGAAAGCCTATGAACAGCAACAGGAGGAGATCCGGCGGTTGGAGGAATTAATTGAACGGTTTAAACACAAACCCAATAAAGCTGCATTTGCCAGATCTAAGAGGAAAGTTATTGAGCGGATGGTAAAGATAAAAAAGCCTGCGGGAGCGGACAGCCATATTTTTACCGGAGACTTGATCCCTCTGGTTTTAGGAAGCAAATGGGTATTTGAAGCCAAACATTTAGTTATCGGATATGAAAGACCGCTTTTGGAAATAACCATACGGATAAAAAGAGGACAGAAAATAGGAATCCTGGGTCCCAATGGAGCTGGAAAAACCACCTTTTTAAAAACTGTGGCAGGTTTGTGTCCGCCTTATAAAGGAGAATATTCCCTTGGAAACCACACGACAATCGGATATTTTGACCAGCACTCCGCAGAGATATCTTCGGAGAAAACTGTGATGGAGCATTTTCATCAGCTGTTTCCATCTCTGACAGAAAAGGAAGTACGGACGATTCTGGGAGCTTATTTATTCGGCGGCAGAGAAGCAGGAAAAAGGGTAAGCAGCCTGTCCGGCGGAGAGAAGGCCAGGCTGGTATTGGCAGAAATTCTTCAGAGCCGGCCGAATTTTCTGATTCTGGATGAGCCCACCAACCACATGGATGTGCTGGCAAAGGAAACGCTGGAGTCCGCATTTCGGGCCTATACAGGCACCATCCTGTTTGTATCCCATGACCGATATTTTATAAAACAGGTGGCGGATGCGGTTCTGATATTTGAAGAGGAAAGGGTTATGTACTACCCCTTTGGATATGAGCATTACCTGGAACAGCGGGAAAAACAGGGAAAGCATGAGAGCATTGCCGCTCAGATAAAGGCAGAGGACCAGGCCCTGATTGCGGGCATGCGGGGGGTGCCTAGGGCAGAACGCCATTCCCTTCGTGAGATACCTACGGAAAAGGCACACCTTGACTGGAAGGAGCGTCTGGCAAAGGAGGCGATGGAAAACGCTGCCCAAAATGTGGAAAACATTGCTTGGCAGATGGAAAACCTGTGGATAAGTATGACAGAGTCAGAAGGGTTCTGGCTGAGGGAGTCGGCAAAAACTTTGAAATATGGGCAGCAGGCAAAAAAGGAAAAGCTGGAAGAGTACGAGAACCTGCAAAAAGAATACGAATGTATGAGGCAGCAATATGATGAGGCATCACAAATCTGGACCCGGCGCTGTCTGGAATGGGATGAGATCTGTGCCTGTCCAGAAAAAGTATAGGAAAGTGAGGTACTTCCGTGTTGATTGCAAAGGTGTTGTTTAAAGGAGAAACAGTCCCACTGTGGCAAATGGCTTCCCATACCAAAAGGCAGGAAAATAGGACAATATCCTGTAGATACAGGTATGGAAAAATCTTCAAATCTATAGTATAATTACCTTAAGTTTAACAGGGAGCAAGGAGACAGCAAAAGCACATACAAGATAACAGAAAAAACATTCAAACAGCTGCTTTATAGGAAAAGGGGGATTACTTTGGATAGTAAAATTTCTCAATTAAAAGAAATCTTAGACCAGAGCAAATATACGGTAGCTTTGTGTGGTTCTGGGATGATGGAAGAAGGAGAAGTTTTGGCGATTAAGCGTCAGGAACGGGCTTATGAGATTGAAGAGATTTATGGGTATTCTTCAGAAGAACTTTTCACCAGCGCATTTTACAATACCAGACCAGAGTTGTTTTTTAAGTTTTATAAAGAGGAAATCATTCTTCATGCGCCTAAGGACACCAGTTCCGGTCCCGCGCTGGCTGCTATGGAAAAGGCAGGAAGGCTTAAATGTATTATTACCAGTAATGTCTATGAACTGTCTCAACGAGCCGGATGTAAAAATGTAATTAATCTGCACGGAAGTATTTATGACAATAAATGTCCAAGATGCAAAAGGCAGTATCCTCTGGAATACATAGTAAAAGCCAAAAAGGTGCCTATCTGTGAAAACTGCAATGTTCCTGTACGGCCAATGATATCTCTGTTCGGAGAGATGATTGATTCCCAGAAGATGACAAAGGCCACTGTGGAGATTGATAAAGCAGATACTTTGATGCTTCTGGGAACCAATATTGATTCCGAAGTGTTCCATCAGTATATCAAATATTTTAAAGGTAATAGAATGGTGATTATCCACCAGAATGAGCATTTCAAAGACAGAATGGCAGATCTGGTAATTATAGACCATCCCAAGAATGTACTGCCGAAACTGGGATATTAACACGAAAAATGATACGGATAAAGGGCCCTGGCAATCGCTGGGGCTTTTTCCAGTGGTTTCCGATAGAATTCCCAACTTCTGTATGTTAAGATTAATTTGTAACAGAAATGTAAAATTTGTGTAACAGTAGGATAATTGAGAGCAAAATGGGAAACTGTTACAAAATTGAGACATCATGTAATTACAGAAGGAGGTAACAGATGAAGAAACTAATGGTATACGTAGCAGCGGCTGCAGCCACTATGTCAATGGCAGCAGCAACACCGGCATCAGCAGCTGTAAAAATGTTTGTAGTTAACGGAAACCCTTATGGAGGTACCAATGGCACATGTTACGGAGGAGGAAGCCAGAATATAAATCTGTCAGACTTTCTGTCTTCTCTGTGTTCCGGTCTTCCGTCATCCTTCCCCTCATGTGGAAATCAGATGTCAGAGGTGGATATTCTGAGACCGAACCTGCCGGATAAAGGCTGTCTGTATCCAAGTCAGTCCTGTCAGCCGAATCCGGACTGTCCAAGCCAGCCGATACCAGATCAGAACCAGCCAGGCCAAAATCAACCGGACCAAAACCAGCCGGGCCAGAACCAGCCGGGCCAGAATCAACCAGATCAGAATCAACCGGGCCAGAACCAGCCGGACCAGAATCAACCAGATCAGAATCAGCCAGGCCAAAACCAACCGGGCCAGGATAAACCAGGTCAAAATCAGCCTTCTCAGCCGGGCAGCACAGACAATTCCTACGCTCAGCAGGTTATCAACCTGGTAAATGAAGAACGTGCAAAAGCAGGCCTGTCCGCAGTCCAGCCATCAGAGACTATAGCAGGGGCCGCGAATATACGCGCCCAGGAAATCGTATCCAATTTTTCTCATACCAGACCTGACGGCACCAGCTTTGGTACGGTTCTTAGACAGGCTGGCATAAACTACCGGGGAGCAGGAGAAAACATTGCATACGGACAGAGAACTCCGGAAGAAGTGATGGATGCCTGGATGAACAGCTCCGGACATCGTGCCAATATTTTAAACCCTGATTACACAAATATCGGAATCGGATACTATGAGACCAATGGAGTAAAATACTGGGTTCAGTTATTTACATATTAAACACATAAAGAGCTATTGTAATATAATGATGAAACAACGATTGTCCTCCTACATCATCTCTTACAATAGCTCTTTTATGAAATGAAAATCTGACATCACTGATAAGACTTTACCCAAGCTTCAAAATAAGGCTCAATCACCGTAAACGGCGCAGGTCCAATATCCAAAAGGAACCGGTGGAATTCTTTAATCTTGAATCTGCCTTTTAAAATCTCCTGTGCCCTATCCCTCATACTGATAATCTCCAGATATCCCACATAATAAGCCATATAATTGGAAGGATCATTTTTCATAGCCTGATAAATTGCACTTACCGCATCACTTTGTTCCAAATCAAAATACTGCTTCAGATATTCCTCCACCTGTGCTTCGTTCCAGCCATAGTAGTTAATATTCAAATCCATCAAAGCATGAATTCCCAGAGTTGCGGATGCATTATGTGCCAGAACCTGCCCAAGCTCCGGCGAGAGTCCATTCTCTATGGTATAACAATAATTTTCCACATAGCTGGCCCAACCCTCACTATAGCCTAAAAACGTTAATATTTTCCGAATATTGGCATCACAGTTAGATAAAAAATACACATTCTGATACAGATGCCCGGGAATACCCTCATGAGCCAGGGTGGTAAACAGAGTCTGAGTGCCGGAGGAACTTCCCTGATTAATATAGATGACACAATTATCATACTGATTGATAGGCGGAACCAGGAAAAAGGCGGGGCTTAAGGACTTCTTAAGCTCCTCCGGAACAAATTTTGTTACATATTGATAGGAAACAATTTCCGGAAAATCTTCCTGTGCCCTTTCTTTTAACAATTCCAGAATTTTTTCCGGCTCGGTTTCAGAAAATGCGTACTGATCCATCTGATTCAAAACATCAGGATGATCCTTCAGAACCTTTGCAATTGCCAAAAGGTCACTATTTATTTGGTTTTCAATCGCTTTTTTAAGTTCATCCATGGTGTCATAAGTTGTTCCGATAGAAGATTGTATTAAATACTCATAATATGCCTTCCCGTCCGGATCATAACATAACCCCTGCTCGTTATTGCAGGAGCCCTTTAAGTCAGATAACCCCTGAAGCAGCAGTTCATATGCAGGAATAAAATGTTCTGTCAGAATTGTAAGATTGCGGGCCTTAAAATCCGCTTTCTCATCCTCCGTCAATTCCTCCATGGCATCAATCCGCCGGTCAAACCCGGAGACCATGAGATTCTGCTGGGGAGGCAGCAGGTAACCGTTGCTTTCCTCCACAATCTGGTCTACACAGGCATCCGTCATAAACAGTCCTGCGGCTGCCTTTTCCTTCTCAAAATCTAAGATCTGCTGATAATAGGAATCAATATCCGACAGAAGCGTTAAATAATCTTCCACATCCTGTTTCCGATAAAAAGCAAACTCCGTCAGAAGAATGGGAAGCTGTGCCTGGACTCCCGTGCTGGGAGCCAACGGCTGATAATAAAGTTCCAGTCCGTCTGCCAGATGTTCATATTCCATTGTCTTTGTCAGTATCCGATAAGTCAGCCTCTGACTATCCGTAAGATATTCCGGATTAATCGCAGCCAAATCCTTCCTCAGCTGTTCCTGTTCCGTTACATTTTCCTTCATGATTTCCAGAGAAAATGCTCCGAAAGTCTTTGGATAATCCGTGATGCCGTAACTTTCCGGATCTGTAAGAGAATAGTGAAGCGTCAGATACGACTGACTTAATTCGTCCTTAAACAATGTCTGGCATAAAGATTCAAACTCTTCCTGAGCGTTCTGCGATTCCAGGCGAAACTGTTCAGGGTCTTTAGAGGCATCCCCCTGTTCCTGTAAAGAGGCTCCGTCAGGAAACCCAGAAGAATCCGGACTGCGTATACATCCACATAAAAGACAAATAATAAGAAATAAAATAGTAAGAAGCTGATATGTTCTTCGACCACGACTTTTCATGATAATTACCTCCGATTTTATAGTATAAAATATATTTCGTAACTTTACAACTAATGAAAAAATGTTGACGAAAACTTTGGAAACCGTTACACTAGGAACAGACATGTAATTTTCAGATAAAATCAAAGAGTCCAGATTATTTTAAGGAGGAATGAAAGACATGTGTAATAAATGTAAAAAGCCATATTACATGACAACCGCTATTGCATATACATCCGGCAAACCTCATATCGGCAATACTTATGAGATTGTTCTGGCAGACAGCATTGCCAGATACAAGAGAGCCCAGGGATATGACGTGCGTTTCCAGACAGGAACCGACGAACATGGGCAGAAGATTGAACTGAAGGCACAGGATGCAGGCATTAGCCCTAAAGAATATGTGGATAAGACAGCAGCTACGGTGAAGTCTATCTGGGATTTGATGAATACCTCCTATGATAAATTTATCCGTACGACAGATGCGGACCATGAGGTTCAGGTTCAGAAGATTTTTAAGAAGTTATACGACAAAGGAGATATTTATAAAGGCTATTATGAGGGCTTATACTGTACCCCCTGTGAGTCATTTTTTACGGAGTCCCAGTTGGTAGACGGAAAATGCCCTGACTGCGGAGGGCCTGTTCAGCCTGCAAAAGAAGAGGCATATTTCTTCAAGATGAGTAAATATGCAGACCGATTAATTCAGCATATCAATGACCATCCAGAATTCATTCAGCCTGTATCCAGAAAGAATGAGATGATGAACAATTTCCTTCTTCCGGGGCTTCAGGATTTATGCGTGTCCCGAACCTCTTTCTCCTGGGGAATTCCGGTGGATTTCGACCCCAAGCATGTGACATATGTATGGCTGGATGCACTGACGAACTATATTACCGGTCTGGGATATAACTGCGATGGGCAAAGCGATGAAATGTTCAGCAAATACTGGCCGGCAGACTTGCATTTGATTGGAAAGGATATTATTCGTTTCCACACCATTTACTGGCCTATTTTCCTGATGGCCCTTGATCTTCCGTTGCCTAAGCAGGTATTCGGCCATCCATGGCTCTTACAGGGCGATGGCAAGATGAGTAAGTCCAAAGGAAACGTACTTTATGCAGACACTCTGGTAGACTTTTTCGGGGTGGACGCTGTGCGCTATTTTGTTCTTCACGAGATGCCTTTTGACAACGATGGAATCATTTCCTGGGAACTGATGGTAGAGAGGGTAAACTCCGACCTGGCAAATATTCTGGGAAATCTGGTAAACCGTACAATTTCCATGTCCAATAAATATTTCGGCGGAGTAGTAACTGACACCAAAGTATCTGAAGAAGTAGACCAGGATCTGAAGTCCGTAGTGCTGGAAGAAGTTAAAAAAGTTGACCTTAAGATGGATCTGCTTCGCGTAGCAGATGCCATCTCTGAGATATTTAATATTTTCCGCAGAAGCAACAAATATATTGATGAGACTATGCCGTGGGCATTGGCGAAAGACGAGGCCAAAAAAGACCGGCTGGCAGCGGTCCTTTATAACTTGACAGAGGCTATCACCATCGGCGCATCCCTTTTGGAGCCCTTCATGCCAGAGACCTCTGGGAGAATTCTGGCGCAGTTAAATACAGAGAAAAGAGATCTGGACAAGATGGATACCTTCGGTTTGTATCCAAGCGGCGGCAAAGTAACAGAGAAGCCGGAGATTCTCTTTGCCCGCGTGGATTTAAAAGAGGTTATGGAGAAAGTAGAGGCAATGGGAGCAGGACAGAAACCGGCAGAGACCGCCGCGGATTCCGATGGCTCCAAAGAGGCTGCTCCTGTAATAGACATAGAGCCGAAACCGGAAATTACCTATGATGATTTTGCAAAGCTCCAGTTCCAGGTAGGAGAAATCATTGCCTGCGAACCCGTACCAAAATCCAAAAAGCTTCTGTGCTCCCAGGTAAAAATAGGAAGCCAGGTAAGGCAGATTGTCAGTGGCATCAAAGCTCACTATACACCGGAGCAGATGGTAGGAAAAAAGGTTATGGTAGTTGTAAACCTGAAACCTGCCAAACTGGCTGGCGTTATGTCTGAGGGAATGCTTCTCTGCGCAGAAGACGCAGAAGGCCGCCTGTCGCTGATGGTTCCGGAAAAAGAGATGCCGTCCGGAGCAGAGATTTGTTAATAGATATAAACAGAGGGTGCGGTAAGGTTTATACTGCACCCTCTCTTGAAAGAGCAAAGGAGTCCTCTGATGGAAAAAGCATCCTCTAAAGGCCTGAGCGGCACTGCCCTGAAAATAATCGCGGTCGCCACCATGTTTATTGACCATATCGGTGCCGTACTCATCGAAGGCGGAATTCTAAAGGACGGAATGACGCTTTCTTTATCCGATATCGCCTCCTTTCCCTCCAAGCCCATTTGGTGGCAGACAGATTTGATCCTGCGTCTTGTGGGCCGGATTGCGTTCCCTATTTTTGCCTTTGTGTTAGTAGAAGGCTTTCTCCACACAAGAAATGTAAAGAAATACGGAATACGCCTGCTGACTTTCGGATTTTTATCAGAAATCCCCTTTGATCTGGCTGTTTTCCACATCCCTTTTTATTTTGGTTATCAGAACGTATTTTTCACGCTGTTCTTTGCACTTCTGGCTTTATACGGGATCCGCAGATGGGAGGATAAAAAATCCTTATGGAAGCAGATAGCCGCAGTAGGATTGTGCTGCTTAAGTGCAGCTGTGCTGAAATCCGATTATGGGGCGTTTGGGGTTATCTTTACAGTGCTTTTGTATATGACAAGGGAGAATCCCAGGATGCAGACCATCAGCGGTTCGCTGGCAATCAGCTGGGAATTGACAGCATTTCTGGCATTTATTCCAATCCGGCTCTACAATGGAACAAAGGGAAAAGGCAGTTTGAAATATTTATTTTATGCCTTTTACCCAGTGCATTTGCTGTTTTTATACGGAGTGTGGAGGGCCTTATTTTTATAGGAATAGTACTCTCAGAAACTTCTATGGAGGAATGGTAAAAATGATATTTGATACCCATGCTCATTATGATGACGAAGCCTTTGCAGAGGACAGAGAAGAGCTGCTGTCCGGTCTGAAGGCCAATGGAGTGGAGAACGTAGTAAATATAAGCGCCAGCATCCGGAGTGTAGAAAACACGCTGGAATTGATGAGGCAATATCCGTTTATTTATGGCGCAATAGGGGTTCATCCCAGCGAGACAGAGGAGTTAAGCGAATCACGGATGGCCTGGCTGGAAGAAGTGTCACAAGAGCCGAAGATAGTGGCAATAGGAGAAATCGGCCTTGATTACCATTGGGATGAGCCAGATAAAGAGGTACAGAAATATTGGTTTGTACGGCAGCTTAAGCTGGCCAGAAAAGTGAAGCTGCCGGTAGTGATTCACAGCCGTGATGCCGCCAAAGATACACTGGATATTATGAAAGCAGAGAAAGCAGAAGAAATCGGCGGAGTCATCCATTGTTTCTCCTATGGTGTCCAGATGGCAAGAGAGTATTTGAATATGGGATTTTATCTGGGAATCGGAGGAGTAGTTACCTTTACCAATGCGAAAAAATTAAAAGAGGTTGTAACCTATATGCCTATGGACAGACTGGTCCTTGAAACAGACTGTCCCTATCTGTCTCCGGTGCCCAATCGCGGCAAACGAAATTCTTCCCTGAATCTGCCCTATGTAGTAAAAGCAGTCAGTGAATTAAAAGGTATTTCACAGGAAGAGGTTATTGCCATAACCAGTGAGAATGCAAGGTCGCTGTACCGTATTTCAATTGCTTCACAGGGACCTGCCAGTGTCCGATAAAACAGGGCATGCAATGCAGGAAAGCCTGTAAAAAAATCAAGGAAAAATGAAAACAGAAAATGGAAAGGAACCATACCATGGCAACTCTGGGAACACCCAAAAGCACCATTGAAATCATCCAAAAATATCAATTTACGTTCCAGAAAAAATTCGGCCAGAATTTTCTTATTGATTCCCATGTAGTACAAAAGATTATCCGTGCCGCAGAGATTACGAAAGAGGAATGTGTTTTGGAAATCGGTCCCGGAATCGGAACCATGACCCAGCATCTGGCGGAACATGCCAGGCAGGTAATAGCGGTAGAAATAGACAGCAGCCTGATTCCCATTTTGAATGAGACCCTGGCGCCCTATGAAAATGTAATTGTCATGAATCAGGATATTTTAAAGACCGATATCTGTGCTCTTGCCCAGGAATACAATGGCGGAAAACCTGTTAAGGTAGTGGCAAACCTTCCCTATTACATTACCACGCCGATTATTATGAAGCTGTTCGAAAGCAATGTCCCTCTGGACAATATAACTGTCATGGTTCAGAAAGAAGTGGCGGATCGTATGCAGGCAGGGCCGGGAAATAAGGAATATGGCGCATTGTCTCTGGCCGTTCAATATTATGCCAAGCCGTATATTGCAGCCAATGTTCCGCCCAATTGCTTTA
This sequence comes from uncultured Hungatella sp., assembly GCA_910588325.1. Taxonomy (GTDB): domain Bacteria; phylum Bacillota; class Clostridia; order Lachnospirales; family Lachnospiraceae; genus UBA3402. The sequence continues at coordinate 12,931 of CAJUPP010000044.1, read as the reverse complement.
TCCCCAGGCCAGGCGTAGGTTCTGCGGTCATCCGTCTGACCCGGCATAAGAACCCGCCGGTTCAGGTGGACGATCCGAAGTTTATGTTTCAGCTAATCCGCGCTTCCTTCAACCAGAGACGCAAGACCCTTCAAAACGGTCTCAATAACTCGCCGGATATTCCCTATTCAAAGGAAACCATTCTGGCAGCCATTGAAAGCATTGGCCTTCCGGCGGCCGTAAGGGGCGAAACACTGACATTAGGACAATTTGCTGCTCTCGCCGATTGCCTGCGACATTCAGAACTGAAGGAACTTTCTTAAAGGTTTTATTATTTCATTCTGGAAAGTGCAGCTTCATCTGCAACTATGGTCACATCATTGTGAAGTTGAAGGATAGAAGCCGGGACGTGAGGCGTGACAGGGCCGCATAGAGACTTCTGTAAAATATCCGCCTTATCTTCTCCGCTGACAATGAGAAGAATTTTTTTCGCCTTCATGATGGTTCCAATTCCCATAGTATACGCCTGTCTGGGAACATCTTCCTCCTTTTCAAAGAAACGTTTGTTGGCTTCAATGGTGCTGGCGGTTAAATCTACACAGTGGGTAATTTTTTCAAAAGCCTCAGCCGGTTCATTGAAGCCGATATGTCCGTTATGTCCAAGGCCTAAAAGCTGCAGGTCAACACCGTTTAAGCAGTCAATAACTTTTTCATACCGCAGACATTCTTCCAGAGAATCCGGTTCCATGCCATTAGGAATATTGGTATTTTTTAATTTAATATTCACATGTTTGAAAAGATTGTTGTACATAAAATAGTAGTAGCTTTGTTCATTATCTCTTGTAAGCCCCTTATATTCGTCCAGGTTTGCGGAACATACCTGAGAGAAATCCAGAACACCGTTCTGATAGCGTCTCACCAGTTCCTCATAGGTTCCAATGGGAGTAGAACCGGTTGCAAGGCCCAAAACACAATCTGGTTTTAAAATGACCAAAGACGAAATGATATCGGCGGCTTTTCTGCTCATTTCTTTGTAATCTTTTGCTCTGTAAAGTTTCATACTGACACCTCCATAAATAGTAAAAGTTATTTTAACATTTTTTTGTCATACTTTCAATGGGTAACTACATAAGATATATAGCAAAGGGGTGACAGTATGTCTAATTATCGCAGATTAATATCATACATATACGCATATGAGGGCGGAGTAAAAGGAAAAAATATTGGATTTGCCAAATTAGAGACCAGAAATGGGCAGTGCAGAATCCAGGTGAGCGTGAGGAAGGTTTTTTTAGGAAACCAGGATATGGGAGTCTTTCTACTGTCCACCGGCAGTGAAATATTCTTGGGAAGAATATTTTTGCGCAATGGGGCCGGTGAGTTCAGAACCAGTGTCGCAGTGGACCATGTGGCAGGTTCTGACCAGAATATTGACCAGTGTTATGGGCTGACCATTCACAATATGGAGGATTCCTGGCAGAACTATACCACAATCTGGGAAGATGCAGTGGCTCATGCGGCGGAAGTAGAACTGGAGGAGGCAGTTTCCGAACTGGCGGAAGAGAAAGAGATGAGCCAGGTTCCGGAGTCTGTAATCAGTGAGAAGAAACTGGAAGATGTAGTGGCAAATCATAAAAATTCCGTTGTGGAGAACATCGAGGCAGAGATTCAGGCCCAAAATCAGAAAGAGGAAACCCATACCCCCTCTTCCCAGGATACGGAGGAGATTCCTTCCACGTTTGTCCAGCCGCGAAAGGAGGAACCCCAAAAAATCCTGTGGCCCAGAGAAAAGGAGGAACAGGCAGCAGATAAACCAGCTGACAAAGGGCAGCAAATGGAGAGAGAGCGGCCGCAACTGCAGCAGAGGTTCGAAGAACAGCATCAGGAGGTGCCGGACGGGCAGCAGAATTTGTCACCACAGGAACAGCTTGAAAAAGAATTGAATGAGGAGACACTGGAAACACCAAAAGTAAAACCGGAGAGCCAGCGGATACAGGAGAGAGACATACAACTGCAGCTTCAGCCGCAGAATCAGGAACAACAGTTCCAAAAACAGCCGCAGGCATCGGCTGAAGCAGAAGCGCCATCCTGGGGAACAGCCCAGCCACAGGCAGAAGCGCCATCCCAGGGAACAGCCCAGCCACAGGCAGAAGCGCCATTCCGGGGAACAGTCCAGCCACAGGCAGAAGCGCCATCCCGGGGAATAGTCCAGCCACAGGTAGAAGCGCCACTTCAGAAAACGGTCCAGGCGGAAGTCCAATCACAGGCTCAACCACAACCGCAGCCTTATCGAAGGTCTATGCCGGGAACGATATATCAGAGCCAGGTTCAGCCTCGCCAGCAGCCCTTCCAGGGGTATTTTGCCAGAAGACCCGTACATGGGATTCCCCAGCAGGAACAATATTATCAGGACATGATGCCTCAGCAGGCGACAACCACACCATCGCAATCTCAAGGAGCAAGAGAGCAGATAATTCAGCCAACATCTTCTGTGCCGCAGCAAACCCAAGAACAGGCTGTCCAACCATTGTCTCCTATATTACAGCAGATGGGGGAACAGGAAATAAACCGGAGGCAGCAGTCAGGGCAATTAGAAAGAGAAGAATCGGGAGAAGGGGTGGAGATGGAAACTCTGTGGCAGCATTTTTGCAGAACCTATCCCAAAATCCAGGCCTTTGACTATGATGGAGACAGCGAAATTTTAACTATCAAACCCCAGGATATCGGTCTTCTTCCCAGAGAAATCTGGACTTATGGAAACAACAGTTTTCTTCTCCACGGCTACTACAATCACCGCTATTTGATTTTGGCTCGTTTAGCTATCCCCAATGGAGGGACTCGTTTCCTGCTGGGAGTACCGGGGCATTATTACAGCAATGAAAAATATATGGCATCCATGTTTGGATTCCCCAACTTTGTCATGTCAAAAAACCAGCCCCCAAACGATAATCGGTTTGGATACTGGTATACGGACCTTCGCCTTGGCTTTTAATAGTCAGGCGGAGGTTTCGTTGTTTGGAATCTTAATAATCCACTCCGCGTATTCTGGCAGCAGGAATCGTGGGTTTTATAATAGAAAGAAACTTTTCCAGTTCCTCTCTGGTAAAAGCCGAGAACCCCTCCTTAAGCACATTACCTGAGTCCACAAAACCCTGGAGAAAATACTGGCGGCACCCCCCAATCCACTGGGCAATATCATTGAAATCCTCAGAATTATGCAACCCCTTTACTACTGTTGTACGAAACTCATAAGGAATCTTTCCTTCCATCAAAAAAGAAACACTATCCTCAATAGCGTCCATATTTAATCTGGCAACACCGCAGACTTCCTTATAATGGGAGCGTCCTGCTTTTATGTCCATAGCAACAAAATCCAATAGATGATTTTCACACAATTTTCTCAGCAGTTTCGGATGGTATCCGTTGCTGTCCAATTTCACCAGATACCCCAGGCTTTTAATAGAATCAATCAGTACCTCCAATTCCGTGCCGGATAACGTCGGTTCGCCGCCGGAGATACAGACACCCTCCAGAATCCCAGCCCGCTTTTTTAAGAACGCAAGCAGTTGTTCTACAGACATTAATTCTGCTGCGCTCCCAGTTATAAGGTCCGTATTATGGCAGAAAGGGCACCGAAAGTCGCAGCCGCTTAAGAACACCGTTGCGGCCACATGACCCGGAAAATCTAAGAGAGTTGTTTTTTGAAGCCCACATATTTTCATAAAAATGTTTTCAATTCCTTTCAGATCTTTTATACTAAATAAAAGTATACCATAAACACATTGGAAAGGGAACAGGTATGACATTACAGGAATCGTATATGAAAGCCGCCATCAAACAGGCAAAAAGGGCAGAGAGCCTAGGGGAGGTTCCCATTGGCTGTGTTATTGAATATGAGGGGAAAATTATTGCCAGAGGCTATAACCGACGAATCATTGATAAGTCCGTACTGGCCCATGCAGAGATTTCGGCCATAAAAAAAGCCTGCAAAAAGATAGGAGACTGGAGACTGGAAGACTGTACTATGTATGTCACATTGGAGCCCTGTCCCATGTGTGCCGGAGCCATCGTCCAGGCAAGGATTCCCAAAGTGGTTATCGGGTGCATGAATCCTAAAGCTGGCTGTGCCGGTTCTGTGCTGGACATGTTTCATGAGCCTGGATTTAACCATCAGGTGGAGGTAGAAACCGGGATTCTGGAGTCAGAATGTTCCCATATGTTGACAGATTTTTTTAAGAACCTGCGAAAGAAAAAGGGGAAAAAAACCTTATGAAATTCACCGGAAACAGAAAGGCCCCAGACTTCCTCCTTGACAAACCCTCAATAGCAAGGTATACTTTTTATTGTTAATCAGCCATAAAGTTTCCGTGCAGCCGGGGAGATAGCGGTGCCCTGTACCTGCAATCCGCTCCAGCAGGGGTGATGTCTCACCTCGGGCAGTCTGTTGCAGAGCTGCCCTGTGTAAGTGGCGATGACGTTTGGGTCTTACGCAACAGAAATTCATGAACCGTGTCAGGGCAGGAATGCAGCAGCACTAAGTGAAACCTTCTGTGTGACGTGAGGGTGCCTGGACTGAGTTAACTGCACAGGTAACGTCTGTGATACCTGCACAAAGTGAGACGCACGGATTTCATATAAAAAATCAGCCTGATATGGTATAAGAACAGTCTTATACCATATCAGGTTTTTCAGTTTCCCTCTTGCCCCGGAAAAAGCTTTGTATTATAATTATAAAATGGGCTTTATCATTTCACACAGAGAGGAAGGGAAACGATATGATTAGGATTGGTATGCTGACCAGCGGCGGCGACTGCCAGAGTTTGAATGCGACCATGCGCGGTGTTGCTAAATCACTGTACAAGATTTATGATGGTGAAGTGGAGATTATCGGATTTGAAGACGGGTACAAGGGATTGATTTATGCGGATTACCATGCAATGAAATCATCTGATTTTTCCGGTATTCTGACGATAGGAGGAACGATTTTAGGAACCTCCAGGCAGCCTTTCAAGCAGATGCGTGTGCCGGATGAGAATGGCCTGGATAAAGTAGAGGCTATGAAGCACACATATCGGAAATTAAAATTAGAGTGTCTGGTAGTATTAGGAGGAAATGGAAGCCAAAAGACAGCAAACCTTCTTGCCGAGGAAGGATTGAATGTAGTTTCTCTGCCCAAGACCATAGATAATGACCTCTGGGGGACAGAGATGACCTTCGGATTCCAAAGCGCTGTCAATGTAGCCACCAGTGCTATTGACTGTATCCATACAACGGCCGCTTCCCACGGCCGGGTATTTATCGTAGAAGTCATGGGACATAAAGTAGGATGGCTGACCCTTCATGCAGGAATTGCAGGCGGGGCCGATATCATCCTGATTCCGGAGATTCCTTACGATATTAATATCGTGGTTGACGCATTGAAAGAGAGGAATAAGCAGGGGAAACGTTTCTCTATCCTGGCTGTTGCAGAAGGCGCGATTTCCAAAGAAGATGCCAGCTTAAGCAAAAAGGAACTGAAAGAAAAGAGAAAAAATGGAATCATTTATCCGTCTGTAGCTTATGAGCTGGGGGCAAAGATTGAGGAGATGACTGGTCAGGAGGTCCGTGTAACCGTACCGGGACATACTCAGAGAGGCGGCGAGCCATGTCCGTATGACAGAGTATTATCCACCAGATTAGGTGCGGCGGCAGCAGAAATGATTAGACAAAAAGATTATGGCTATATGGTTTGTGTGAAAAATAGTGAGATAAGCAAAGTGCCGCTGGGAGAAGTGGCAGGCAGATTAAAAACCGTGGATCCGGATTGTTCCATAATTAAAGAGGCAAAGATGGTAGGAATCTGCTTCGGAGACGAGTAATTCGGATTATTTTATCAGATAGGAGTTAATCCCATGTCCTATATGGCATTGTACCGCAAATGGCGTCCAAGCGGATTCAAAGATGTAAAAGGTCAGGACCACATTGTCCGGACACTGAAAAATCAGATAACCTCCGGACGTATCGGGCACGCTTATTTATTTTGCGGAACCAGAGGCACTGGAAAGACCAGTATTGCCAAAATATTTGCAAGATCAGTGAATTGTGAGAGTCCGGAAGATGGAAGTCCCTGCGGACAGTGCCAGACATGTAAGAATATTGCATCCGGTGCGTCGCTGAATGTAGTGGAGATTGATGCCGCTTCCAACAATGGTGTGGAAAATATCAGAGATATCAGGGAGCAGGTGCAGTATCCTCCAACAGAAGGAAAGTACCGGGTTTATATTATCGATGAAGTGCATATGCTTTCTACAGGTGCATTTAATGCACTTCTTAAAACACTGGAGGAACCTCCATCCTATGTGATTTTTATTCTGGCAACTACGGAGGTGCCCAGAATCCCTATTACCGTACTGTCGCGCTGCCAGAGATATGATTTTAAGAGAATTACAATTCAAACATTGACAGACCGTTTAAAAGAGTTGTCCCAGGCAGAGCAGATTGATGTGGAAGAGAAAGCATTGACGTATATTGCCAAGGCGGCAGATGGGTCTATGCGTGATGCCTTAAGCCTTCTGGACCAGTGTGTGGCTTTCCATTTTGGTGAGACTTTGACCTATGACCATGTTTTGGATATTTTAGGGGCAGTGGATACTGGTATTTTCAGCCAGATGTTCCGGGCAGTGACAGAAGAGAGGACAAAGGACTGCATTTATCAGTTGGAGGAACTGGTGCTGCAGGGTCGGGAACTGGGACAGTTTGTAACAGATTTTATCTGGTACTTAAGAAATCTTTTATTGCTTCAGGCATCAGGGGACGGAGAGGACCTTCTGGATATGTCCTCTGATAACAGAAAACTTTTGGAGGAAGATGCGGAAAGAACCGATAGTGAAACCTTGATGCGCTATATCAGGGTGTTTTCAGAACTTTCGAATCAGCTTCGTTATGCCAGTCAAAAACGGGTGCTGACAGAATTAGCTTTTATTAAATTGACAAAACCTCAGATGGAGAAGACTTATGATTCCATCCTTGAGCGACTGAGTAAGATTGAAGAGCAGCTGGAAGAAGGAGTTTTTACAGTCAAGGCGCCGGGAAATTTTGGAGGGGTGGGGGAGTCCGTAAACAGGAATCCTGTGGCCGGAACTTTTGCACAGGGAGCTGCTGTATATGCAACCCCTTCGGCAGCAGGCCAGGGAACAGAAGCATCAAATGTTCCGGCAAGTGCAGGCGCGCCTCCGGAGCAGGTTACTTTGCCCAAAGCCCAGTTAGATGATTTACAGTTAATCCGCAACGAATGGGGAAAGATTGTAAAGGCGTTGGGGGGAGTTATTCGTTCCAGCTTCCGGGATACGGTGGTAGAACCAAGTGGTGACAGCTGTCTGTGTGTAGTATTTCTTAGTGTGGAAAATTTCGAGATTGGAAGACGTCCCACCATTATGGGGGAGCTGGAAAACTATGTGAAGAATACCTATGGAAAGGACATTTACTTTAAATCTCGTCTTATAGGAAATGGAGAGCGACTGGATACGGTATACATCAGCGAAGAGGAATTGAGAGAACGTATCCATATGGATATTATTTTTGAGGAGGAATAGAATAATCATGGCAAAACGTGGCGGATTCCCAGGCGGCATGCCGGGAAATATGAATAATTTGATGAAACAGGCGCAGAAAATGCAGAGGCAGATGGAAGAGACAACCAAGGAACTGGAGACCAAAGAGTATACTGCATCCTCAGGCGGCGGAGCCGTCTCCGTAACGGTATCTGGCAAAAAAGAGGTAACCGCCGTAAAGATATCTCCTGAAGCCGTAGACCCGGATGATGTAGAGATGCTGGAAGATATGATTATGGCCGCAGTGAATGAGGCGTTTCGTCAGATGGAAGATGCCGGCAGTCAGGCAATGTCCAAACTGACTGGCGGTCTGGGAGGTATGGGCGGAGGTTTCCCATTCTAAATTATGAATTATTACAGCAGCCAGATTACAAAATTGATCGATGAATTGTCCAAACTTCCTGGTATCGGCGCCAAATCAGCACAAAGACTGGCTTTTCATATCATTAATATGCCTCAGGAACAGGTAGAGCGATTATCCGGGGCTATGATGGATGCAAAAAAGAACGTCCGTTACTGCAAGGAATGCTTTACACTGACAGACCAGGAATTATGCCCTATATGTAAAAGCGACAGACGGGATCACCAGACGATTATGGTAGTGGAGAACAGCCGAGACCTTGTGGCTTATGAAAAGACAGGTAAATATGATGGGGTTTACCATGTACTGCACGGCGCCATATCCCCGATGCTGGGTATTGGTCCGGGTGAGATAAAACTGAAAGAATTGATACAGCGCCTTCAGGGAAATGTAAAAGAAGTAATCATCGCAACAAATTCCAGCTTGGAAGGGGAAACAACGGCTATGTATATAAGCAAGCTGGTGAAGCCTACAGGAATCAAGGTCAGTCGGATTGCCAGCGGCGTTCCTGTAGGCGGAGATTTGGAATACATAGACGAGGTGACACTGCTTCGGGCTTTGGAGGGACGGGTAGAATTATAACCGGCGATAAAGGTTCAGGAGATATAACGATGGATAAATATGAGTTTAATATAAAAGTAGAGCAGATAAAAAAGATGGTGACAAAAGGCGATTTTCAGACCTCTATGAAGATTGCAGATACCATTGACTGGCGGAGAGTGCGCAGCGCCAATTTATTATCCATGATTTCCCAGGTCTATGAGAAAAATGGAGAGTATCAGGAGGCGAAAGAGGTTTTGCTGCTGGCCTACGAGCGGGCTCCCATAGGCAAGCGTCTTTTATTTAAATTAACGGAACTGGCACTAAAAGAAGGAAGCTTAAGAGAGGCGGAGGATTATTATCGGGAATTCTGTGAGTTGGCTCAGGATGACCCTAGACAGTATCTGCTTCGCTATATGATTTTGAAGGAAAAGAAGGTTCCTAATGAACAGCTTATTGGTTGTCTGGAGCGTTATGTCAGTCAGGAACTGGATGAGCGCTGGATGTATGAATTGGCATCTCTGTATGAAAAAGCCGGACAGCAGCATAAATGTGTGCAGATGTGCGACCGCATTATGCTGATGTTTGCTTTTGGAAAATATGTAGACAAAGCCATGGATTTAAAGGTGCGCTATGCGCCATTATCAGAATATCAGTTGGATTTGATGAGAAATAAAGAAAAATATGAGGCGAAGCTGAAAGTTGTTGAGCAGAAATTTGATGAAGAAACCTTAGGTGGATATGATGAGGAAAGTACGTATTCCACCTATTCTCCTGAATCGTATGGAGGGAATGAATACGGCCAGAATCCATATTCTCAGGGAGCATATGGACAGGAGAATCATATTCAGGAGCAGTATCCCCAGACCGGATATGTTCAGGAAGGATATTCGGATCAGCCGTATCCTCAGGGGGGATACTGCCAGACAGAGTATTCCGGTCAGTCATATCCGCAGGGAGCATATATTCAGGATGACTACCCCCAGGAGCAGTATTCCCAGGAAGAGTATGTTCAGGCAGAGTATTCCGGTCAGCCCTATGCTCCGGCAGAATACGGTCAGCAGGAGTATTCCGGTCAGCCCTATGCTCCGGCAGGATACGGTCAGCAGGAGTATTTCGGCCAGCCCTATGCTCCGGCAGGATACGGCCAGCAGGAGTATTCCGGTCAGCCCTATGCTCCGGCAGGATACGGTCAGCAGGAGTATTCCGGCCAGCCCTATGCTCCGGTCGAGCCTGGCCAGCAGAATTATTCGGACCAGCCATATTCTCAAACAGAATACAGTCAGCCATATTCTCAGGCAGAATATCCCTCTCAAGAAACATATATTCCAAGCGGATATCCACGGGTAAACATTCCCCAGGAACAATATCCGCAGGAGGGCCATTACCGATACTACAATCAGGAGGATGGAAATATCCCGGAGGAAGCATCTGGTTTTTCAGAAGAGGTTACATCTGAAGAACCGGCATATGTTAATATTGAAGAAGAACATGGTGCGATAGATGAAGAATTGGTAGTAAATCTCCACCAGGATGATATTCAACAGGAACTGGCGAAAGAGATGTCTAAAATATCGGAGGAGGCCGCTGTAGAACAAGAGCCGATATCTATGCAGACTAAGGTTCCTTCAAGTGGGCAGAACAATATTTTTCAGGTTTCGGATGATACCGGCCAGGATTCTATGCCCGGATATTTATTGATAGAAGCAAAAACGCCGGAGGAAGGACTGGAAACAGCTGTAAGGATTTTAAAACAGATTCACACGGAAAATGGCAGCAACAATCAGGTTGCCAAGATAACCGGAAGCAAACTGAATCAAAAAGGAATCTGGAATATTGCTGATGTATTGGCAGGGAAAGATTTGGTTGTGGAAGAAGCAGGAGATTTAACGAAAGAACAGATGATTGGGTTGCAGCAGCTGGCTGCTGAAGATACCAGTGGGATGAATATAATTCTCATTGATAATCCGCATCAAATAGAAGAGTTATATCAGCAGAATCCGGAATTGGCCTCCATATTTGAATGTGTGAGTATGGAACAGAGTGAGGCTCCTGCCCCGGAAGTACCTGTACAGGAACCGGAAACTGACAGTCAGGTCCAGGAAGAAATAGTATCCGCAGGCGAAAATCCGGAAGAGGATAGGTCTGTCATTTCGGAGGAATCGTCAGAGATTGAGTCGGTTGAACAAATGGAAGCTGAACCCGAACCGGAATTAGAACCGGATCCAGAATCAGAGGGAGAGTTTGACATAGAATCGGAAGTCGAATTGGAACCAGAGGCAGAGTTTGAGCCGGAATCTGAAGATGAATTCGAGGAAGAGCTTGAACCAGAGACTGAAGAATTTGGCCCCGAGCCGGAAGATGATGAAGAGATGGATCTTGACGATTTTGCAGAATATGCGTCAAAATATGCCAGTGAGATTGATTGCAGTATTACAGGAAAAAGCATGCTGGCTCTCTACGAACGCATAGAAATCATGGAGGAAGATGGCATCCCATTGACAAAAGCCAATGCAGAAGAGATGATTGAAGAGGCGGCAGACAGGGCCGAGAAACCTCCGCTGGGCAAATTAATCAAAGGAATGTTTAACTCCAAATATGATAAAGAAGGACTTCTGATTTTAAGAGAAGAGCATTTTATATAATTTAAGGTAGGGAGTATGAGTATTCAATTAATTGCGTTAGACTTGGACGGAACACTTTTAGATAGCCGCAAACGATTACCCCATAGGAATCGGAAAGCAATAGAGGCATGCATCGCCAGAGGAATCCAGGTGGTTCCCTGCACAGGGCGTACAGCGGAAGGCGTTCCCAGTATGATAAAAGAGATTTCTGGAATCCGTTATGCGATTACGGTAAATGGCGGGATGATTGAAGATATGGAAAAAAAACTTATCCTGGACAGGCGGCTGATGGAGAAAGAAACCGCTCTCAGTGTGCTTGAACAGATAAAAGACCGCCATATTATGTATGACATCTATGCAGACGGTCAGGGGATTTCTGAAGATCGCTTTTACAACCATTTAGATGAGTATAAAGTTACAAAAGAAATTCAGATATTGGTGAAAAAGACCAGGCGGGTTGTTCCGGATATTATAGAATATGTAAAGAATAAACCAGGCATGGTAGATAAAGTAAACCTGTTTTTTTCGGATCTTGACGAAAGAGAAGAGATAAGGACACTGTTGAAGCAGCGGACAGACGTGATTGTAAGTTCCTCTCTCTATAATAATCTGGAGATTAATGCTATTGGAGCAGAAAAGGGAGAGGCGCTTTTGAGGCTGGCATCTATTTTAGGATTATCTAGAGAAGAAACGATGGCATGTGGTGACGGAGATAACGATTTTTCTATGATACGTTTGGCCGGAACCGGAGTTGCCATGGAAAATGGGGAGGAGAGTTTGAAAGCTATTGCAGATTATATTACCGGCAGTAATGATGAGGCAGGAGTAGCACAGGCGATTGAAAAATTGGTGCTGTTCTAAATAAAGAAGAGGAGATTATGGACAACTGGGTACAAATCGTAGTGGCAATCTATCTCTTGGGAATGATTTTATATGGCCATTATAAAGGATTTATTCGATTGGCAGTTTCGATGGCAGCATTGATAGTGACTTTAGTGATTATACATGTGGCGATGCCTAAGGCAGCTATATTTATAAAAGAAAATACACCTGTTTATTCCTGGATTGCAGAACAGACCAGGGCTACCATAGAAAGCGCTATAGGGATTGAGGATGATATTCAGGTGCCGGCGAAGCAACGACAGGCTATAGAAGGATTGAGCTTGCCAGAAGATGTAAAACAGATGCTTCTGGAGAATAATAACAGCCAGATGTATGAGATTTTAGGTGTAAATGCATTTGTAGAATATATCGGAAATTATCTTGCCAATATGATTTTAAACTGGGTTGGCTTTGTTGTTATGTTTTTAGCAGTATATATTTTTCTGCGGTTAATTATGAAATGGCTGGATATTATGGCAAAGCTTCCGGTGCTTTCAGGAATGAATCAAATAGCCGGAGCTATTCTGGGCGGAATTCAGGGATTATTCTTTCTGTGGCTGGTTTCCTTGCTTTTGACTGCCTGTGCCAGCACTTTTTGGGCAGCACCCATATTGAAACAGATAGAGGCAAGCCCGTGGCTGTCTTTTCTATATCACTATAATCTGTTATCAAAACTGGCGGTTGGAATATTAAGAGCAATTTTATCATAAATAATGGATAATAATAAAAATATTGGCACAATTCCTCTTGACAAATAATATATATAAATGGTATATTAAAGTTCCATTGCAAGAAAGCAATGATTTTTAAAAAATGAAAATAAATTAAAAAAACTGTTGACAACTGGAAAAACTTGTGATAGTATGAATGAGTTGCTGTTGAAGACAGAAAAGCAACAGACGAACCTTGAAAATCAAAGATTGAACAGTATGTAAAACCCTGAAAATTCTAAATAA
>CAJUPP010000043.1 GCA_910588325.1 uncultured Hungatella sp. | reverse complement strand
TTTCTCCGGGTCCGTATAAGCATAGACCATATAATCCTCCGGATCTGTACTTTTTATGGATAATTCCACCCGTATAAGCTCTGCCTTTGTTGAGATGGGAAGCAGCCATTTCTCCATTCTCTGGCGGACTTTCCGCATTTCGTCCAATTTTTTTGGCAGGGAACAGCCAATGTAAAAAGGTGACATTTCCACTGTCATCCAGGATTGGTGCAAATCCCACCAATCCTGCAAGACCTTATCCAGCACATGATGGATAATAAAAATATCCCAATAAAAGCAGGATTTCGAGAAATACTGATTGTACGCACTTTTTCTTACCACCTCTGATTTCGGCTTTTCATCCTTCTCCTCACCATAACTGTTGACCCCGCTTCGCTGCCAGTTATACACCGAGAGATAGGGGTCTTTTCTGTAGATTCCCCAGCCCCCATTGGTTCTCTCCATAGCTGTCACCAACAGATACTTATCGCTCCAATGGAGTTCCTCCGGGCGGCAGAACCAGGTATCTCTCTTATCGCACATATAGTCGCCCAGTACCAGATAAAGCTCCCTGAGAGGCTGCGGCAGTTTAAAGTTCAGCCGTTTTTCTACTTCGTCTATTTCTTCCTCTGTGTAGATTTTGCCTGCCTCCAGTTTGGGCTGCCAGCAAAACTCCCTGATCAGTTCCAGTTCCTCACGGATGGAGTACAGCGGGCGTACTTCAAATTTGGGTTTTTCTTTTTTTAAAAACATAAACCAGTTCTCCTTCATCTGCTTTTGAGACCACGAATCAAATTTCTAACAGTTATGCAAACGAACATATTTGAATCAAAAATCTAACAGCTATGCAGCATATTCGTTCTGTTGCTTAAAAATATAAAAAACTGTAAATAAATATAGCTGAAGCAACCACATGTGCCACTGTCAAAAGACCTATCTTCCATGTTTCAGGAACATTCCCCAATACAATCCTATTCCAAACTGTAACCGCAAAAAAATATATGACAAAACAAACAGCGATACCGATACTTGCTTTTAATACGCCATATTGCGTTATCTTACGCGAAAGGCACTGATAGCCAAAGAATGCGAACAAAACCGATGAAATTGCATGGCAGGCGCATTGACTATGGGAATCTCTCTTTGGAGCAGCCAGAGAAACATCAGGTCTGCATGTTCCATTCTGCCCTCCACGATGATCCGAGTCCCCGTCGCAAAGCGGCTGCGTACGTCAAAGTATGCTGGCGGGTTGAAAGCGGGAAGCTTTTCCGGAAGCAGATTGTAAGAATACCCGTACCCCTGCGTATGCCATATGCCAGGGGCCTCTTTTCCAGTCCGCATAGATCAGCAGGCTATTTCTGGTAAAGAAAAATCCGATCATCCTCAGGCCGGCACACAAAGGCAGCAACTCCCGGATCTTCCCCCACAGCCGGCCCCAATCCACTGCGGTGAATGGAACCGGAGAAATGAAAACAGGCAGAAGAGCCAGCGGCACTCCCCTCAACTATCTCTTTATTCTGGTATAAATCTCCTGTTCGTCTTCGTGATGAATATACGCACCATTTTTCATCTGTACTCTGAGCGATGCAGGATTATCCTTGTGAACGGACATATAAATTTCATCTTCATGAATCATCTGCCTCGCCTTCTCTATCGTCAGTTTCAAGCCCAAAGAGGCATACCCCTTTCCTCTACATTCCTTCCTGATTCCATATCCTATATGTCCTGCTCCTTTTGCCAGTTCCTCCGTAAGCCAATGCCGTATTCTGAACCATCCGACAATTTTATTATCTTCCCATAGAAAAAATTCCGTTTCTGGCACCCATCCGTCCTGCAGTCCGATACCCTTTGCCGCGTTGATATAGCCTGGCAAAATTTTGTATGTAAATTCGTCTTTGGTGCATCCGGCTCCAGGATTTGTAAAACCTTTTTCGTTCTCGGGAGTATTTGTTACAAACTCATATTCTTGCTCTAAATCTTTCATATTTGCTTCTTTCAGATATAACATATCCTCTATATCTCCTCTCCAGACTGATTTTATATTACCGCATACCTTCAATTTTTATCTCTCTGATATATTCTCCACAAATTCTGTCATGCTCTCATAACGCTTTGGACAGGAAGAATACACATCGTCTCTGCCGGCTGCTTCCATCAACCCTTTCGTTTACATTACACCATGGGATAAAACTTCAAACTCAATCTCATCATCCAGCGAGACAATTTCCGCAACCAGGTCAAGGCTCATATAATCTCTTCCTGTCCGCTTTCAATTCCAGTCAACCCAACCTGGATAAAAATGTTATAATACATTGTGATTTCATCGCTGTCCAAAGGGAGATAGTTTTCCAGTCGTTCATTTCCTTTATAACTTACATTTCTATATTGTCCGTTCAAGATGCGCCGCTGTTTTGTATCTGCTGTATTTTCCTGTGGTTCCTCTGTATTTCTGTCCGGTTCTTTTAATGGCGCATCATTTAATTCCTCTGGTAGTACTTCCTCTGCCCTTGAAGTCATCAACCATATCAGAAAATAAGACAGTATTTATTTTTTTATCCATTTAAAGGCTTGCTGGTATAGGACGAAAAATCTCCGTATATTGCAAATCTCACGCCGGTTCACCGCTCAACCATACTCAATATATTAGAAAGCAGATACGAACACAAAAGCGCACAGAGCCCCTCCCCGAATATAACCCCAGGGGTAAAAATGCGGATAATCACCACCGCCATAACAAAATAAACCAGGGCCATCAGCACTGTACACAGAAGAAACCGCATACCTATCATCAGCGAATTTTTAAACATAGCCCAAATGGTATTGTCAAATCTTGCCAGAAGAGGAAATATGTACATCAGGATAATGGCATAAGCGGCAAGTGCTACCATGAATACAGCCGTTCCAAAGGTCCACAGCGCACTTTCAAACCTCATATGATAAAAAATGTACCCATCTATCCCAAGAACAATCCCCGCCCCCAGAAGAATCAGCCAAATCACAGTCGCCTGACGGAAGTTCTCCTTAAAAGCACCCAAAAACGCCCTGGTGATATTTCCCTCCTCGTTTTTTACAATCTTTAAGGTCACATAAAACAGCGCGGTTGTGGAAGCGCCCACGGTAAAAACAGGCAGGCAGCAGATTACCCAGAGAATATTCAGCCAGACAGCATACACAATCTTTGTTATAATCTGCATAACAGGTCCGTCAATATCCAAAAGTCCCTTCATAATATCTTAATCCTCCGTAGATTCCCTGAATATCAAATTGGTTTCAATATACATGGTCCGGTAATTTAAAGACGGCTCTTTAATCCTTGACATAAGCAGTTCCACAGCCGAAAGGCCTATGTCCTGGCTGTGGATGTGGATGGTGGTAAGAGACGGTGTCACTACTCTGGATTCAGGCGAATCGTCAAAGCCGCACAGATAAACATCCCCCGGAACAGAATAATTCAATGAATTCAGCACCTGCATCACATCCAGAGCCGTTGCATCGTTGGCGCAGATGAACACGTCCGGAAGCTTTTTCATCCTGCTGAAATGCCCGGTCAGATACGAAATGTAATTCTCCCGGCTGTCTTTTAAAGACCCGTGGTTATTTCCAACAAGGCAGTATTCCTCCGGGCAGGGAAGCCCCATAACATACATTGCGCTGCGATAGCTCATATACCGTTCGTAAAATGACTGGCAATGCATATATTCTCCCACAAATCCGATTCTCTTTTTTCCTCTCCGGACCATCTCTTTAGCAAAGCGGTAGATTTCCGTCTGATTGTCCATATAAAGCCTGTCCGCTTCCAGAGGGGCTTCAAAGCCGTCGGCAGGGGAATCAATAAACAGAAGCGGAATGTTCAGACCGCATAGCATCCTGCAGTATCCATGATCAAAGATTTCAATACAGGCGATGCCGGCAGTCCTCTCCGGCCGGAAAGAAACCGGAAGCCGCAGCCTTTCTATCTCCTCATCAATTACCCTGTACATAGTAAGGCTGTAACCCAGCTGAGCCAGCTCCCTCTGAAATTTATCGAGCATTGTAGAGGCAAAATGAGAATTGCCCACAAAATTTCCTAAAAAAAGCGCAATCTCCTGTTTGCCCTCCGGGCCGGAATCAGAGGAGGCCCCGCCGGCCTTTGACAGATTCATATAGGAAAACTGCTTATATCCCATCTCCTGCGCCTTTTCCAGAACTTTATCTCTGGTGGCCGCAGCCAGAACCCCCGTATTATTGATTGCTTTTGAGACCGTATTACGTGAAACCCCCAGCGCGTCTGCGATATCCTGAATTGTAACTTTTGAAGCCATAACTTTCTCCTTTCAGATATTACATATGTATCATATCGCACAGTACAAAATATGTCAAATGTAAAATTTTTAAGATTTTGTATTAAAATTGATGAAAAAGGAAAAATAAATGCACAACAAATTTGTTCAAATGTAAAATTATATATTGACCGAATGTAAAATTTATGATATATTATGTACAAACAGCATGGCTGATATTTTACATACGCACAACTCATAAGCGTGCATATGCCAAACACATTCTAAATCCTTCCTCATATGTGTGGGGCAAGAATATGCGATGTAAAATAAAACAATACAGGCATGCGAGAAAGGGGGAACCAATGGCTTCCAATTCTTCAACCGTTTCCGCAGGGAAACAGAGCAGCAAATCGGGGAGGATTCACAATACGGCGGTGTATGTAAAACAGCACTGGGAACTATATGTGATCTTCCTCCTGCCGGCATTGGCATTGACTTTAATCTTTAAGTACATTCCTATGGGCGGCATCCTCATCGCTTTCCAGGATTATAACCCCTTTAAGGGTATTCTGGACAGCCAGTGGGTAGGGCTTCAGTATTTTCAGAGATTTCTTTCATCTCCTGATTTTTTGTCCTATCTGGCCAATACGCTGAAACTCAGTATTTATGGCCTCCTATGGGGATTCCCGGTGCCTATCATTCTGGCATTTTTGTTAAACCGGATCAACAGCAGGGGACTCAAGAAGAAGATACAGCTGGCCCTTTATCTGCCAAACTTTATTTCCGTCATCGTTCTCTGCGGTATCATAAGGATTTTCCTTTCCGTAACCGGCCCGGTGAATCTGCTGTTTGGCAGCCAGATTAATTTTATGACAATGCCCCAAGCATGGAGAACCATCTATATCGCAAGCGGTATCTGGCAGGGGGCCGGCTGGGCATCCATTATGTATACAGCTGCTTTAGCAAATGCAAGCCAGGATTTAAGAGAAGCCGCCGAGCTTGACGGCGCCAATATCCTTCAGCAGATCCGGGTGGTGGAATGGCCTGCCATCAAGGACATTGTGGTAATCCAGTTTATTCTTCAGGCAGGAAACATCATGAGCATTGGATTTGAAAAAGCTTACGCGCTGCAGACAGACTTAAACCTTGCCAGCTCGGAAATCATCTCTACATACGTTTACAAGCAGGGTCTTATCAGCGGCAACTTCAGTTTCTCAACAGCGGTTGGTCTGTTCAACACGGTCATTAACGTAATACTCCTTGTAAGCGTCAACAAGATTGTGGCAAAAATGAACGACGGACAGGGATTATAGAGGAGGAACGTCTAAATGAAAACGAAGAAATTTTCCAGCTACGGCACACAGGATAAAATACTTCTCACAGTAGGTTATATTCTTATCGGCCTGTTTGTCCTTGCAATTATTGTTCCTATGATTTATATTGTTGTTGCATCTTTTATGGATCCCATTACTCTGCAGAATAAGGGAATCACCTTTGATTTCAGCAAATGGACCCTTACGGCATATGAACGTGTCATATCAAACGCTCAGATTTGGATCGGCTTTAAAAATGCGGTGGTTTACTCCGTAGTCTTTACCGTGGTATCTGTAGGCATCACTCTTTTGGCTGCTTATCCCATGTCCAGGCCGGACTTCAAAGGCAGAGGGTTCTTCAATGTAATTTTCATGATTACCATGTTTTTCGGCGGCGGCCTGATTCCTACCTACCTGCTGATTGGTAATCTGGGGCTCCTTAACAGTATGTGGGCTATCATTCTTCCCGGAGCCTTCAGTGTGTGGAATATGACTATCGCAAGAACCTATTACCGGGGAATTCCCACAGAACTTCGCGAGGCAGCAGATGTGGACGGAGCTAATGAAATTACTTATTTCTTTAAGATATTGCTGCCTGTATGTACCCCCATTATCGCGGTGCTGGCTTTATGGCAGTTTGTTGCAATGTGGAACAGCTACTTTGACGCCATGATTTATCTGAACGATTCCGCAAAACAGCCTTTGCAGCTTGTGCTTCGTTCCATCCTGATTCAGAACCAGCCCGAGTCCGGTATGATTTCCGATATGCAGAGTACGGCACAGCGCGCCCAGCTTGCAGAACTTTTAAAATATGCCACAATTATTATTTCCAGCCTTCCGCTTTTGGTGATGTATCCGTTCTTCCAGAAATATTTTGACAGCGGCATCATGGCAGGTTCCGTAAAAGGCTGATGAACGAAAAAGGAGCAAGGATATGAAAAAAGAATATATAAAACGCGGGGCTGCATGGATACTGGCTGCCGGAATGGTACTTCCCCTGACTGCATGCGGGCGAAGTGTTGCCTCCCTTAATACCGGCGAAGAAATGCAGGTGGTAGATCCAGCCACACTTCAGTTCCCCCTGGCGGAAAAAAAGACCCTGACAGGAATGATTAGCTACCCCCCCAGCACGGAGTCCAACCCCAATAACCGAACGATCTTCAAACGGCTTCAGGAAGCAACCAATGTGGAGATTGACTGGATGGCAATCCAGTCGGACCAGTGGGGCGATAAAATTGCCCTTAATATGGCAAATCCCAATCTTTTAACAGACTTTGTATTCAGTGCCGATTTTAGCGATAATGACCTTCTCCGGTATGCAAATTACGGCGCCATTATTCCGCTGGAAGAGTATATAGATGCTTATATGCCGAATTTAAAAGCGGTTTTTGAAAAATATCCTGAATACAAAAAAATGAGTACAGATACCAACGGCCATATCTGGGCACTCCCCTGGATTGAACAGCTTGGGTCTGAGAAAACGGCAATCCAGACCGTCAGTGAGATGAGCTTTATCAACAAAAAATGGCTTGACTTTCTGGGCCTTGAAATTCCCGAAACTGTAGATGAATTCGAGCAGACCCTTTTAGCCTTCAAAGAACATGCCCCTGAACTTCAGGCGGAGTTCGGAATTGAGGGAAGCATTATTCCCATGTCCTGCATTATCAATGACGGAAGCCAGGACCCGGCTCTCTTAATTAACGGTTTCGGTGAGGGATACGGTGACGGCGACCAGGGAAGGCATATTGCGGTTACCGATACGCTTAAAGTCATCTGCACGGCAACCCAGCAGGGATTCAAGGACGGAATCTCATGGCTTCACAAATTATATGAGGAAGGCCTCATTGACCCTGAGGCATTTACCCAGGAGTGGTCTACCTATGTGGCGAAAGGAAAATCCGGGCGCTATGGAGTCTGCTTCAGCTGGGACGTAGCCAATATTGACAACATCACGGACTGGGTTCCCCTTCCGGCACTGACTGCTGATACCAGAAATATCACTCCTGAAAACGGCTCTTTCACAAGCGGATATAACAGGGGGCGCTGTGTGGTGACTGCGGTTGCCAGAGAACCTGCGCTGGTATGCGCATGGCTTGATCAGATGTACGCCCCCCTACAGTCTCCCCAGAACAACTGGGGAACCTATGGAGAGGATGACGATTTTGATATCTTTGAGATGAGTACTAATGATAAGGGAGATCCTATGCTAAAGCATGCCGTACTTGGGGATGCCTCTCCGGTGGAAGTCAGAGAGGCGGAAGCCGTCGGCGGCCCCCTGGCAATTCTCGATGAATATTACGGTGTATATGTCACCTGTCCCGATGACGCCCAATACCGTCTGGATTGGATCAAAGATTATTATACACCGGATATGAAAACTGAATACGTGTATCCCAATGTATTTATGAGCCGTGAAGACACGGACAGACTTTCCGTCCTGACCACAGACATCGCACAGTATATTAACGAGTGCCGCTCCAGATGGATTATGAACGGATATACGGAAAATGACTGGAACGAATATATAGAGAAACTGGATGCTTACGGACTGGAAGAATACCTGTCTATTTTCCAGAAGTATCTGGATGCTTTCTATCAATAACCTGCTGCTTTACAGCCATCAATCATATTCAGGAGGCGTATCATGATAAGTCCGTTTTTGCAAAAGGCACGAAACTATGAGGAGACATATGAAAAACATATAAAAAAAGAAGAGAGGCCGGAATTTCACCTGTCCCCCCGTGTAGGCTGGATGAATGACCCCAACGGTTTTTCCTTCTACAACGGACAGTACCATCTTTTTTACCAGTATTACCCTTATGATTCTCATTGGGGATCTATGCACTGGGGACATGCCGTCAGCCCGGACCTGCTGCACTGGACCTATCTTCCCACTGCCTTGGCGCCAGACGAGGCGTATGATAAAGACGGCTGTTTTTCGGGGAGTGCCGTTACACTCCCCGACGGAAGGCATCTGCTTATGTACACCGGAGTGGCAAAAGAGACCCAGGAAGACGGAACTGTCCGGGACGTACAGAGGCAATGCATTGCCACAGGCGACGGTATCAATTATGAGAAATATGAAGGAAATCCGGTATTGACAGAATCCCACCTTCCCTCCGGCAGTTCCCGCTATGATTTCCGGGATCCCAAACTGTGGCAGGGAGACGATGGTGCCTTCTACGCCGTTATCGGAAACCGCCCTGCCGACGGAAGCGGCCAGATTTTACTTTTTAAGAGCTCTGACGGCTTTGACTGGAAGTTTCAGCAGATATTATGCCAAAACCGGGGGCGCTACGGAAAGATGTGGGAATGTCCTGATTTCTTCGAGCTGGACGGAAAGCAGCTTCTCTTAGTGAGTCCCCAGGATATGCTGCCCCAAGGATTTGAGTATCACAACGGAAATGGAACCGTCTGCATCATCGGCTCCTACGACAAGGAAAAACAACAATTCGTCGAGGAACGCAACCAGGCCATCGACTGCGGCATTGACTTCTATGCCCCCCAGACCCTTCTCACACCAGACGGCCGGAGAATCATGGTCGGCTGGATGCAGAACTGGGATACCTGTCTTCCCTCCACGGTTCAGACTCCGTGGTTCGGACAGATGACTCTGCCTCGGGAGCTTTCCGTGAAAAACGGACGGCTTTTCCAAAATCCGGTGCGGGAACTGGAAACCATGCGCAGAAATGAAGTGCGGTACAGGGATATTACATTCACAGATATTCTGCAGCTAAGCGGCATCAGCGGCAGAAAAATAGACATGGAGCTTGACCTGCGCCCTGTGGATGAGAACCAAGTATATCAGAAATTTGCAGTGCGTTTTGCCCAGGATGCCAGCCACCGGACAGCCGTCAGCTTCCGGCCTCACGAATCCATCCTGAAGATTGACCGCAAATTCTCCGGCTCCAGAAGAGCAGTCATCCATCAGCGCCGAAGCCTGGTAAGACACCAAAACGGCAGAATCCGGCTGCGTCTGATTCTGGACCGCTACAGCGCCGAGCTGTTTGTAAACGATGGAGAACAGGTACTTTCTGTCTCCATCCAGACGGACCAAAGAGCGGAAGGAATCTCCTTCTTCTGCGACGGGCTTGTCAGTATGGATATTGTGAAATATGATTTGGGTTGATGGAATCTTGGAGAAATCGCTATAAAATTTACAGACGGTATCCAGGGAATCCGTATACGTTCCGCCAGGCCTCCGCTTTTGGAGAGACTTGACGGAACGTACGGATAACCATACGGAATCATTAAACGCATTCCTTTTGTAATACTTCTGAGAGTTTTCTGCTATATTTTGGCATCACGGTACTCCCTGTTATACAGAAAACGCCTGACCTCCATAATTTTTCTTGGACCTTCATCGCCAATCACCACATAATAAATTACAAAGTTCTTTACATAAATACGATAATATGGATATCTTCTCTCTTTCAACGAACAATATGGCTCAAAAGATTCTGCATTTGGCAAACGCTCTAAGATAACCGACTCAACTAAATCCAGAAGATCATTTGCAGCCTGCGGATTTTTTAATGTCTCGGCAATATATATCACTTTTTCTTCTAATTCCTCATAGAATAGTGGCAAATACCGCAAAATATACTTTGTATCAGCCATTTACTCTCCTTCTAAGCCCCCCAAAAACCTGGTTATGCGTATAACGCTTACTGTCACTTTCAGCTGCCAAATCTGCTTTATCCATAACATTTTCCGCCCCATCCGTCAGTTTGGAATATTCTTCAAGACTTAGTACAACCATAACGCCATACCCATTTTTAGTTAAATACACTGGTTCGCCAGAATTTACGATTCTTTCTATATCCGGAAATTTATTTCTAAGGTCAGAAACTGGTTTTATCTGTATCATGGCGCTTCTCCTTATCATAATTTTATCAATATTTTATCTCAATTTTTATTATAAACAAAATATATATTTTTTTCAAGCAATAAAATAATTAACTTCTTTCTCCCCTGCCGCCTCAGATTCAGACATATATAAAACAGGATACCCTTCCCTAAGGAATGGTATCCTGTTTTCTTCTTCAACTGCAGCAGCTCTGTTAAAATCCTCCGCTGCCGTCTCCATTTTCGCTGCTTACATCCTAAATCCCCAGCAGCTTCTCCATACTCTCCACAGTAATTCCTTCTGTCAGCACGCCTGCCGCCTGGCCGTCCTTGATGGCCACAACTGCAGGAACTGCTTCCACGCCCAGTCTCACTGCGATTCCGTTGGATTTGTAGACATCCGCCTTGTTCACCTTCACCTGGCCTTTGTGCTTCTCCTCGAAAGCCTCAACCTCTTTCAGAAGCTCACGGCTCTCCGGAACCACTGCGTTCCAGATATACACGATACCAGGCATGAATTTATCCATAATCTGGTTCTCAAATACTTCACTCTCTGCAATATACTTCTCCACAGCATATCCTGCGATAGCGCCGTCGCCTACGGCTGTGGCCACCTGCTTTAAGAACTTTTCCCTCACATCTCCGGCGGCAAATACACCGGGGATATTGGTTTCCATCTTCTCATTGGTAATCACATAGCCCGGACGGGTCATGTCGATAATTCCCTTGAAAATCTCCGTGTTGGGAACATAGCCGATAAACATGAAGCATGTGTCCACAGGAACGTCGATGATTTCGCCGGTTCTGGTATCCTTTAAAGCCACGCTTCTAAGATGCTCGTCGTCCCCTCTGAACTCTGCCACCGTGGTATTCCAGATAAACTCCATCTTGGGATTTGCCAGGGCCTCTTCCTTGGCAATCTCGTTGCAGTCCATCTTTCCTTCCTCGTGCATGACGCTGACGATTACCTTGCGGGCAAACTTTGTCAGGAACATGCCTTCCTCTATGGCTGCGTCTCCAGAGCCGATGACGATAACAGTCTTGTCTGTGTTGGCTGCGGCATCACAGGTTGCACAGAAGGAAATTCCCTTGTCATACAGGAACTTATCCTCATTGGGCGCGCCTGTGAGACGAGGCTTTCCGCCGCTGGCGATAACCACTGCCTTGCACTGATAATCTGTGCGGAAGGTCTCCACAGTCTTCACATCGCCTTCCAGCTTAACGCCTCTTACATCGGTAAGTTTAAATTTAACCCCGAACTTTTTAGCCTGCTTATGGAACAGCTCCATAAGCCCAAGGCCTGTGGACCCTTCAGGAAATCCCGGATAGTTCTCGATCTCGTTGGTGTATGTAGCCAGACCGCCCACCAGAGCCTTCTCGATAACCAGGGTTTTTAATCTGGCACGGCCGCAGTAAATAGCGGATGTCAATCCGGCAGCGCCGCCGCCGATGATGACTACATCATATTGCTCTGTCTTCTTCTCCATCTTTTAATCCGTCCTTTACATAAAGTATTTCGCAAGCAGCTTGCTGCCGATAAAGGCTCCGATAAACAGGAAAATTGCAAATACCCAGCCGGACAGGGACAGGGATGAAATACTGGAATAGAGCGCTCCGATATTGCAGCCGCCAGCCAGTCTGGCGCCGTATCCCATCAAAAGTCCGCCTAATGTTGCCGCCACTACCTGTTTTAACGATTTAATCTTCTTAAACTTAAACTGGGAAGCCAGAAGCACTGCCACCAGAGCTCCTGCTATAATACCGAAATTCAGCCAGGAACCGGTATGGTTTAAGATCCCGTTGTTTAAAGTTGCCTGAGCACCCTCAGAAGAAAAATAGTACCATTTGTCTACATTTCCGCCTACCAGACGGTACAACCAGGCGCCCCAGTTAGCAAAGGTACCTGAAACGCCCCAGGGTGAACCTGTACTTGCAAAAATAGCAATCTGGAAAATCGAAAGCAGCACTGCGCCAGTTACGTATGTAAAGGGATTTTTAAAGATCATCTTATAATAAGGATTCTTACTTACTTTATCCCAAAAAGCCTTCAAAGCTTATGCACCTGCTTTCTTATTTGGTCTTTTCGATTACGATCTCCCACTCGCCGTCGTCAACTTCCTCGATCTCTACGTTATGTCCGTTGTTTCTTGCCCACTCCGGAATATTCTTCATCGCACAGCTGTGATCAATCTGAGCAATCAGAACGTCGCCTACTGCCATCTTCTCCATCTGTTTCTGAACCTTCATAAGGGGTACCGGACAAGCCTCGCCTAAACAATCAACTGTAAATTCTGCCATGATAAATTCCTCCTGTTTTTTATTTTCATTAATATTATGATGAACCTTTGTTCACCTGTTTCTGAATCAGTCTGTATTTCCCATACGTTTCTTCTCATATTTATCGGCTGCAATATACAGAAGCGCTATGATTGCCAGCTGCAGTATCAGGGCGCCTGCCCAGCCGAACACATCGGGAAGGAAAATCTTGGGAGCCGTCGCATTGAAATTCAATGTCCACCATCCCATATGGTTTGCTCCGATGAGAGAGCCCACCACAAAGAAAAATAAGCTTAACATCTGCATGCCAAAGCCTTCGCCTACACGCATCAGAGTTCCTGAGGCGCATCCTCCTGCAATTACCATCCCGATTCCGAACATGACTCCTCCCACACAGGTAGCCAGGCTCACCGGCATGATGTAGCTCTGTCCGGGTATAGTTCCCCCGTTGACATAAGCACCGTATTTAATAGCCGTGAATCCGATGGTAGTGATGGCAAATGCTATCAGCACCGCACGGGTGACAGATGTGGAACCGGTGATACAGGGATCCCGCATTGAGGCTGTAAAACAAAAGCGGGCTTTCTGTAAGATAAAGCCGAAGCAACATCCGAATACCCAGAACAATGCAAGCGTACCATTCTTCTGTCCCAGCACAATGGCTATGACAGCTATCAGCAGCAGTCCGAGGAATCCGAAAGGAACCTGATTCTTTTTCTTCTTCCTGGGAGCGGATCTGCGGATAGAGGATCCGCCGGACTGAGTCTGTTTTTCCGCATTTTCCTGCATTCCTCATACCTCCTTGTATAGTTTTGAACGCTTTACTACCTTTTCATTATAGCACATTGTGATTTTTTTAATTATCTGAAAACCTTATACTGCATAACGGTTTTCTATAGGTGCCCGCCCGTAAAAAAAGCAGCTCAATCTTGTAATTCAAATCAACTTCCTGTATAATAATGTCTTATATGGGTTCATTTTGTCCCCTTGGATTGATAAAAAGATAACGGTTTTGGATATAAACGCAAAGGAGGTGCCTTCCACTTGCTGCTGGAGCACATTATCATGTTTTATAAGATAGCCACAGAAAAAAGCATTTCCAAGGTAGCCCAGAACAATCATATCTCCCAGCCGGCCTTAAGCCAGCAGATGCAGCGGCTGGAAGAGGAACTGAATGTAAAGCTTTTGGAGCGTTCCAACCGGGGGATAGAGCTTACCCCTGCTGGTAAAATTTTCCAGAAATATGCCGTGCAGTTTATGGGATTGTACGATGATTTAAAAGAAGAGCTTGACAATCTTCACACCGGGAACAACACGTTTCATATCACGGCAACTTCCGTTGCCTGCAACTATGCTCTGCCCTGTTCCCTCTATAAAGTAAACCGGCAGTTCCCCCACTATACCTTCCATTTATCCAGTGCGCCTTCCAGCGACGTGGTCCGACAGGTTTTGGATGAAAGGACAGACTTAGGCTTTATTGTGGGAACTGTTGATTCGCCGGAGCTTACATGCAAAGCGGCCTATCAGGACAAAATCCATCTGGTTGCCCGCAGTGATTATCCTATCGATTCTCATTTAGCCCTGGAAAATCTGAAGCGTTATCCACTGATTCTTCTGAATGAATCCTTCAGCTCCTACCGTCTGGTGTGCAACTATATTAAACAATTAGGATATCCTATCAGCAATTTCCAGGTTATGTACCGTCTGGACTCCACCGAATCCGTGAAAAGTGCAGTCCAGGCAGGCCATGGTGTAGCATTCCTGCCCTACATCGCCGTAAAAAAAGAACTGTATCAAAAGCAGCTGAAAAGCATAGAGATTGACAGCTTCGACCTGGATTACTGGGTCTACTCCATCTATAAAAACACCAGCACGGATGCCCACATCAATGAGATTATTGACTATTTTGTCTCCAATGTAGACAAAAACATATGCTGATTACATCTTTTCAATGGTTATCTCCCAGATTCCGTTCATGGGCTCCACAATACTCATGTGAAGCTGCCTCTTTTTGCAGTATTCTGTAATGGATTCCAGCACACAACTGTGGTCCGTAATCAGCATGACCTGGTCTCCTTTTTGCTTTAACTGCTGGCATTGCTTTAATTTCATAATGGGAACGGGGCACATATCCCCCAGACAGTCCAACTCAACCATGGGACAACCTCCTGTTTCTATATCGCAGTGCTGCGCTTTATTTTGCTTCACTTAAAAGTATACCACAAAAAATCAAGATGTAAAAGAAAGGCTTCTTTCATGAATATACCTTTTTACGCACGGCATTGTACCGGCCAGGAGGAGACAGCTCTGCTTTCCTGCCTGAACGGGGAATTAGCTACGGACGGCCTTTTTACCAAAAAAGTTCTGAGCCAGCTTTCCTCTGTCTATTCTGACAGGGACAGCCGGTACATGCTGACTGCCAGCTGTTCTCTCGCTCTGGAGACGGCTTTGGAGATGTGCGGCCTGTCCAACGGAGACGAGGTGCTTCTTCCCTCCTACAACTTCCCATCAGCCGCCAATGCGGTGCTGAAAGCAGGAGGCGTTCCTGTCTTCTGTGACATCGACCCTGACACACAGAATATAAGCCTTAAAGACGCTGCCGGCAGAATTACATCCCGGACCCGTGCCATTATCCCGGTTCACTATGCCGGTATCTCCTGTGATATGGACAGGCTTTTAAAGCTGGCTGGGGAAGCAGGTCTGACTGTCATCGAGGATGCTGCCCAGGCCATAGACGCATTTTATAAGGAAGCTTCTCTGGGCACCCTGGGAGATTTTGGTTGTGTCAGCTTTCATTACACTAAAAATATCAGCTGCGGCGAAGGCGGACTTCTTCTGTGCAGGGACAGATCCGATTTTGAAAAAGCCCGCTGCTATCGTGTCCACGGCACCAACCGGGACGCTTTTTTTAATGGGGAATGTAACCGTTATACCTGGGTCTGTCCCGGAAGCAGTACGGCTGTCAGTGAATTGTGCGCCGCCCTTTTATCGGCGCAGCTGTCCGGCCTCCAACAGATTACCACCACCAGGAAGCGGCGCCTTCAGGACTATCTGCGTTTTCTTAAGCCCCTGGAACAGGACGGATATGCCAGGCTGATGGCCATTCCGGATTACGCCTCTCCCAACGGCCATATATTTTATGTGCGTTTTGCCAGCCAGGCCTTAAGAGAGCGGATGAGAAAGCTTCTCATGGAGCATGGGATCGACGCTAAAACCCACTATGTCCCTCTCCACATTTCCCCTATGGGGGCAAAGCTGGGATATAAACAATCAGACTTTCCGGAAAGCCTGGCCTGTTATGATACTTTGCTGCGCCTTCCCATCCACACGAAATTAACCAGACAGCAGGTCTGTGAAATTTCTGAAATAATGATAAAAGGAATCCGTTTTTATGGATAATATTACCCTGGGAATCGTGATCCCGGTGTTTGGCTCCACCCGGTCAGTGGCTGAGCTGATTCGCCAGATTCATACGGTTTTTACCCCTGTATGCACGTATCATATCTATCTGGTTGACGACGGCAATCCGGAAAATATCTCCTCCTGGCTAAGGAAAAACTGCCGTTTGCCCCATGTCACCCTTATCCGGCTGAAACATAATTACGGCCAGCAGAATGCTGTATTATGCGGGCTTTGTCATGCCGGAAGCTGCCGGTATATTGCCACCATGGATGATGACCTGCAGCACAGCCCCGCCACCCTTCTTAGCCTGTACCAAGCCATTTTAAAGGGATTTGACATTGTATACGCTGTTCCCAGGGCGGATTCCCGGCTGCAGCCCTCTTTAACCGGCGGCGGCTCCCCTGTCCGGATCCTGGGAAGCCATATGAGAGATCTGCTGTTTCGGGTTCTCTTAAAGCTGCCTTCCCACATAAAGGTCAGCAGCTTCCGCATCATGACAGGGGAACTGGCCGCGGAGATTTCCGGTCAGGCTGCCGGATTCTTTTACCTGTCCGCCGCCGTATTCTCCCGCCCCAGAAGGGCTGTGACGCTTTACTATCCTGCCCGGCCCAGGCCCTACGGCCGCAGCGGCTATACACTGAAAAAGCTTTTGGCATTATACTGGAACATTATCCGGTTTTACGGCCCATTTGCATATGTATTTCCATCACAAAAAAGGAGGTCTTCTACCTTGTACGAGGAATCATCCATCATGATTTTAGGCGGCTCCAACTGCCAGCTTCACGCTGTAAAACGGGCCAGGGACAACGGTTACAGAGTCATCCTGGCGGATTATACACCCCATCCTCCCGGCGCGGATTATGCCCATGTCCACTGCCGGACCAGCACCTTTGATGTCGACGGATGTACAAAAGCTGCCAGAATGGAACATGTGGATGCCGTCATGACTATGGGAACAGACCAGCCGGTATACACGGCTGCCTGCGTCTCCAGCTGTCTGGGGCTTCCTTCTTTTTTAAGCCCACAAAAGGCTTTGTCTGTCACCAACAAAAAGATAATGAAGCAGATTTTGGCTGATCACAACATCCCCACAGCTCCCTGGAAGCTGATCGACAGGCACACAGCCGCTTCTGATCTGGACTGCCTGACTCCGCCTCTTGTCATAAAGCCTCTGGACTCCCAGGGACAGAGAGGGATTTTCAAATGCAGCCAGGCAGACCAGCTTTTATCCTGCCTGCCTAAGACCCTGTCCTTTTCCAGAAGCCCCCAGGCACTGGCAGAACAGTTTTATCCCAGCGACGAGATCACCGTAAGCGGCTGGGTTTCCAAAGGCCGCCTGACCGTCCTTACAGTTTCCGACCGGCTTTTGTATCCGGATCCTGTCCATATAGGCATCTGCATCGGCCATCGGTTTCCCTCTGTCCACATGAACCGTCTGCAGGAGATTGAGGCGCTGAGCCAGAAGGTGGCAGCTGCATTTGGCCTGACAGAGGGCCCCTTCTACCTTCAGCTTCTCATCGGCGAGGAGGGAATCCGGGTCAATGAACTGGCCTGCCGCATCGGAGGGGCTTTCGAAGATGTTGTCATTCCCTATCTGACTGGGTTTGACATCCTGGAAGCCGTCATGGATCTGTCCTTTGGGCGCAGCGTTACTCTGACTCTTCCCAGGGATTTCCGCCCGGACAGGCTGGAGAAATGCGCTGCCGTCCAGCTGACTTTCTGCCATCCGGGAACCATAGCCTTTTGCACTCCTACAGAGCAGCTTCTTAAGCTGCCCTTCCTTCTGGATTGCGGTTACAATTACCATCCGGGACAGCAGATACCACAGGCCTGCAACGCCACTGCCCGCTTCGGCCATGGAGTCATCGCCGGGACCCCTGATACCATAGCCTCCCATATCCGGCAGTTTTATGAAGTCTTCCAGGTCCTTTCTCCTGCAGGAGAAAACCTGGTAAACCGTCTTTATCCGGATAAATAAATACATGCTTCATACATCGAAACCACAGACGTCTGAAAACCAGAAAGGAATCCACTATGAAAAAAATCAGACCATTTTTCTTCCTTCTTCTTGTGTCTTCCCTGACTCTCTGGGGATGCGGGAAAAAAGAACAACCTACCATAGGCATTGCCGAACAGTATGGAATCGCCTATGCCCCCTTAAACATTATGAAAGAAAAAGGAATCCTGGAAAAAAAGCTTCCCGGTGTCACCATCAGCTGGCAGCAGTTCGGCGGCCCTACGGCCATCCGTGAAAGCATGATGAACGGGGAAGTGGATTTCGGTTTTATGGGGATTGCCCCTGTACTCATCGGCATTGACAACGGCATGGAGTGGAAATATGCTACCGGCATCAGCTCCAACCAGGTAGCTATCGTAACCCGCAGCCCTGACATAAAAAGCCTGGCTGATTTTACAAAGCAGGATCGAATCGCCATCCTCTCCCCAGGCTGTACCCAGCATGTACTGCTGTGTATGCTGGCTGACCAGCAGCTGGGAGATCCCATGGCATTGGACAGCCAGCTTGTATCCATGAGCCACCCAGATGCCCTTCAGGCCCTTTTGTCCGATACGGAGGTCACGGCCCATGTGGCCACTCCTCCCTATATCCAGCAGGAGGTTGAGGCCGGCATGTCCGTCATAGCTACAGGAGAAGAGATTATGGGAATGCCGTTTACCTTTATAAGCGGTGTGGCCATGACAGATTTTTATGAAGAACACAGAGACTGGTATGATGCCTTTATCGAAGCCCTGGACGAATCCATTGACTATATCAATGAAAATATGGAAGAGTGCGTCCAGATCCTTGCCCCTGTCTACGGGATTTCGGAGGAAGCCCTGATGGAACAGATGACCTACAACGGCACCATCTATTCCAACCGGCTGGAGGGAATTCCCCAGCTTAGCGCTGCCATGGAGAAAATGGGGCTGACAAAAGAGAATCCTGATTTCGACACCATTATCTTTGACAATGTAAATAAACAGAAGGGAGACCAGCCATAACCTATGAACCTGTTTATCCGAAAACATGCAAAAGGCCTTGGACGTGCCTTCTGGTGCCTGCTGCTTCTTCTTATATGGGAGCTGTGGGTTAAATTATCCCAGGTATCTCCCATGCTTTTTCCCTCTGTGGAAGCAGTCCTCATCACTTTGTGGGAGGATCTGTTTTACGGAAATCTTTTAGGGCAGACCTTGTCCTCCCTGTGGCTCATCAGCTCAGGGCTTTTTATCGCCCTGTTTTTGTCCCTTGCAGCAGGGCTTTTGTCCATCCATTCCAAAGCGGCGGCAAGCTTTATGGATACCCTGACAGCCATCGCCCACCCGCTGCCTGGTCTGGCCCTGCTGCCTCTTATTATCATGTGGTTTGGAACCGGTACGAAGGCTGTCCTTGCCATCATCATCCATTCCGCTCTGTGGCCCATGCTTTTAAATCTTCTGGCCGGTTTTTCTTCTGTCCCCGCCATTTATCTGGATGCAGGGAGGAATCTGTCCATGGGCCCTGCCGCCATCACCTTTGAAATCATGCTCCGTGCCTCCATGGGCTATGTCCTTTCCGGCTTAAAGATCGGCTGGGCCAGAGCCTGGCGTGCCTTAATCAGCGCCGAGATGGTATTCGGCGCGGTTGGCAATAAGGGAGGCATCGGCTGGTATCTTCTAAACCAGAGAACCTTTATGGATACCGCCGGTTTGTTTGCAGGAATTCTTCTGGTAATCCTCATCGGCATCCTTGTGGAGGACGTATGCTTCTCTATTCTGGAGAATCATACCATTAAACGGTGGGGAATGAAGGGATAGGAGGAGCATATGCTAGAAATCACACATGTATGTAAAAAATATACCGACGGTTCTTCCCACCACGAAGTCCTGTCCGATATCAGCCTGACTGTCAGGGAAGGGGATTTTCTGGTGATTCTGGGGCAGAGCGGCTGCGGCAAAACCACTCTGCTACGGCTTATGGGAGGGTTTCTGAAACCCGATTCCGGCAATATCCTTCTTGAGGGAAAGCCGGTTGAAAAGCCTTCTGGCCAGATGGTTATGGTATTTCAGAGCTTCGACCAGCTGTTTCCCTGGTTCACCCTGGAAAAAAATATTACCTATGCCCTGAAAAAGGCAAAGATAGGTAAAAACACTTCTGACCGTCAGACTGCGGCTTTCCATTATCTTTCCATGGCCGGCCTCTCGGACTTTAAGGACAGCTATCCCCACACGCTGTCCGGCGGTATGAAGCAGCGGGGCGCCCTGGCCCGGGCACTGGCCTTAAATCCCAGGCTTCTGCTTATGGATGAGCCATTTTCCAGCCTGGATTACCTTACCAGGACACAGCTCCAGGCATCTTTAAAGAAGCTGGCCTTAAAAAACCATTCCACGGTTATACTGGTAACCCACGATATTGAAGAAGCTCTTACCCTGGGAACCAGAATAGCCATATTAAGCCGCAGCTCTCACCGCATCTCCCATTTCTACGACAACTTAAAACAGCACTCTCATTTAAAAGAAGAGCTGGAGGAGGCCCTTCGGTAAACCGTCACCTGGGCATACTCCTCCTGCCCTCTTAAGGCTGCCACCCGGATTCCGTACCAGGGGTCTTCAAAACTTCCCACCCTCTGGCAGTTTTCTTGGCAGTATTCCCCCAGTGCTTCCACAAACATTACGTTTCCGTAGATCACGTTATAATAGGGACGGTGATCCCAAAGATAATCCAGCTCCTCATGATACACGATGTACTCAATCTGATTCCTTTCCAGATACGCCTGAAGCCCCTCTCCTTCCAGCGCATAGGGAAGGTTCCTGTAATCCCTGAGGCAGTCATACTCCATAAAAAACTCCATATTCAGATTTCCCAGAACCCTAGAGCCTTCCGGAATCAATTCCTGTATCTTTTCTCTGTAACTGTCATATTCCCCTTTTTTTATCTCCCCTGAAACCTGAACCCCGGACAGGCCGCACACAGCCGCCAGAAGCAATGCCCACAGCCCCTTCTTCACCATTCCTTCAAACAACTCCAGGGCCATGGCTGCGGCCATATAGCCAAATGGAAAGAAAAAAAGGATACTGGTCTGATTGTACCTTCCGATTATCATCATCCCCGCCATTATTCCTGCAGCTCCTGCAAACAGAATCTCTGTCTTCCCTGCCGTCTCTCCCGTCTCACGCCCCATGGCTGCATACACAGCCGCCGCCATCAGAAGGCTGCCTCCGAACAGGAAAAACTGAAACCGGATATCAGGAAGATAGTAAGTTCCACTGTTTCTTTCATACAGCCTGCCCAGGAAACCGAAAAACCCCAGAAACTTTTCCCCTGCCCCTGCGTCTATACCGAACTCTGCCGCGCCGTTAGAAAAATAATGCAGAAGAAACTGCCTGTCCATGGAAAAGCTTAAGCCCACAAAGGCTACGCCGAAACCGGCTGTCACCAGGACATACCAGGCCAGTGGTCTCCACCAGCGGCTTTTTCTCCCCCCTTTTCTGGCTTTAAAGGCTCCTGTGAGGAAACACATCCCGTTCATTATCCCTATCAGAAAGCTGTTGGGATGAAGCCCGATGGACAGGCCGGTACAGACACCCAAAATTACAGCAGTCTTACGGTCATAAACCCCTTCCGGCAAAAAAAGCTTCCACAGGCAAATCCACTGAACCAGACACAGTAAAATCTCCTGCCTGGCAAAATGGGAAGCGTAAAGAAACTGAATATCCAGACTAAACACCATCATGAGAAAAAATCCTTTTTTTCCGCTGTTTAAGAACCGCTCCCCACAGAGGAAGCACATCCAAAGCGCAGCCCCTCCCCCAAACCAGGACAACAGCCTGACAGACCGTACCCCATATCCGAAGACGGCGATCATCCCCATCTGCATCATATGAAAAAATGTCTTTATCCCATGGGGATACCTGGGCTTCAAATCAAAAAAAGCCTCCGTAACCCCAATGCTCCCCTCTTCCATCATCCCCCTGGTAAGCCCTGCCAGCCAGCTCTCGTCTGAGTGAACAAAAGGAAATCGTTCCAGGAAGGCCAGCGACACCAGGCTGAATAAAACGATATATACTGCTGCCCCGATTCTCCATCTGACATCTTTTGTCCTTTTCTCTGCCATTGCTGCCATTTTTCCTCACATCTCCTTTACTTTCCCGGACATTCTTCCATCATTATATCCCCCTGCCCCACCTCCTCGTTATTAAATTAACAGATACAGTATAAGCAAATACTATACCCCCACGTCTCCAAAATCAAGTACAATAGAAACCAGCAAGAGAATTGAGGCTCTTTTGCCAATCAAACTGATACGCATTACTACACCAAACGATTACACATTTGAAAGGGGGTTTTTTATGCGCCCGTGTACGAAAAAAGTTGCATTATTTTTAGCGTTCGTTCTCATGGCTCTCTCAATTTCTGGCTGCAGTTCCCACACATTCGTGCAGACAGACCCTTCGGTAATCATAAGCGTTAAGGATTTACCGGAATACATAGGAAAAGAAGGAGTTGTCATCGTAGATACCCGCTCCGCTGAAGATTATGCTGCAGGCCACGTAGAGGGTGCGGTCAATATCCCTACCGATGACATTGTCATCAATGTTCCGGTAAAGAATATGCTGACCTCCCAAAAGAAAATTGAAAAAGTTATGGGGGCCAACGGTATTTCCAACACGACTACCGTAATTGCCTATGACTCCAACAAAATGGGGGCTTCCCGTCTTCTCTGGACCCTGTTTATGTACGGACACCGCGACGTCAAAGTAGTAGATGGCGGATTTAACGCAATAAACGCACAGAATCTGGCTTCCAGCACAGAGGTACCTGCTCCTGCAGAAGCGGTTTTCGCAGCACAGGAGCCTTCTTCCAACTGGCTGGCTACTCAGGACGAGGTTCTGGCACAGGTCAATTCGCCTGACGACAACGTGATTCTTCTGGATGTGAGAAGCATGGAAGAATATTATGAGGTCGGAAAAGTTCCTACTTCTGTTATGATGGACTACAACACCAATTTCTTCTCCGGCGATCAGACATTCAAAACTACAGATATTACCAAGATTAACTATCTGCAGGAAGGCATTGTTCCGGAAAAGGAAATTATTATCTACTGCCAGACTTCTCTGCGTGCGGCACCTGTGTTCGTACAGCTTTTTGAAGCCGGCTACCGCAACATCCGTATTTACGACGGTGCTTATCTGGAATGGACTTCCAATTCCAGTAACCCGATAGAGATGCCGGCAGGAGCCGCTGCTCCCGCTGCAAAGGATGCGTCATAAACGTGTTGGAACAAATTATTTCCATACAGATTTAAAGAAAGAAGGAGAAAACATGAAAAAAATCTTACCTGTTATTTTAACCGCAGCACTGCTGGGAAGCACCATGACCGGCTGTGCCACCAAGACTGTTTCAGAGACAACCGCTGCACAGACAGCAGCTCCCACCACTGCGGCTGAGACCAAAGCAGAAGCTGAGACAGAGGCTGAGGCTGAGAGCGAGGCTCCTGAGACAGAGGCTGAAACTGAGGCTCCCGCTACGGATTCCGTTACCGAAGCAGCTATGAGCTACTTCGCTGATTTCCCGGAAGACAGACACATGATCAATGTGGCAGATTTATTTGCCAAGATGGATGCAGGCGAGGATATGCTGATTATTGATATCCGTCAGGCAGACGCTTATGCAGAAGGCCACTTAAAGGGAGCTGTTAACATTCCTTATGGTCCTGCCATTGCAGAGAACCTGGAAAAAATTCCGGATGATGTGATGCTGTACATCAACTGCTACAGTGGCCAGACCTCTTCCCAGGCAGTTGCCCTGTTAGCGATGGCCGGCAAATACACCACCAATATCCAGAGCGGCTACAATAACGGTATCTCCAAGGCAGAAGGCTTTGAGGACTACATCGAGACCACGGAGAACGTACTTCCGGATGAGTCTTACGAAGTAGATGAAGCCATCAAAACCGCCATTGCCGATTACTTTGCAGAAGCTACATCCAACACCTTCTCTTCCTTTAATTTCCCGGTAGACTCCTTAGGCGAACTGGTAGAGGCAGAGAGCGAGGACTACACCATCCTGTCCATCCGTCAGGCCAAGGACTATGATGAGGGCCACATTGCAGGCGCTATCAATATTCCTTTCGGTAAAGGAATGCAGGAGCAGTTAGCACAGCTTCCAAAAGACAAACCGGTTGTTGTATATTGCTACACCGGACAGACCGCTTCCCAGACTCTGGCTGTTCTGCGCATGTTAGGCTATGAGGCTTATAACCTGGCCGGCGGAATGGGCAGTGAAGAATCCGGCGCCGGCTGGCTGGGCAAAGGACTTCCGACTGTAACAGATTAAGTTCTGGTCTTTTAATTTAAACAAGCTGCTTTAAATACAACTTCAGGGATGTCTCACCTTTCGATGAGGCATCCCTTTTTTCTGCTCTTCCCCTTTTGCACAATCCGCAAAATCTGATGATACAGTACGGTATCCTGTGTCTCCCATCCGCCTGCACTACAGCCTTTCCAGGACACAAATTTCTTTTCTTTTACAGGGAACTTCTCTTCCGGAGTCCTCTATAACAAAATCCTTTTCTTCGCTTAAAATCTTAACCGCGTCCAGCGGGCCGTCCCACAGATAGCAGGAAATCCGGCCTCCATCAATCATATACCTCCAATTACAGGGATATTGGGGAGGCCATCTGCCATAGTCTCCGACTAAAACACTGTCCACGAACATCCCTGTATGGCAGCCTGCCTCCATTTTAACGATCTCTCCCTGTTCTGTCCGATAATAGGCCTCGTCTACTTTCAGATACTGATTTATTTTCACGTACAGTTCACAGGGATCCAGGATTCCCTCCAGCCACACCATGGTTTTTTTCTGTTCCTGCTGCCGAAGCCAGAGGCATCTTTCCAGATCCAGGTCAGTTCCTAAATATTTGACACTCTCCTTTGTTGATTCGTATGCCTCCTCGTCTAACTCTGCATAGTCCAGCCGATAGCTGCTTCCGGAATACGTAGTCAGTATCAGCTGTTCTGACTCTTTTGAAATCTCCGTCTTCACAATAGCCGAAGTGTGGATATAACGTCCTTCGGGAAAACGTGGATTTCCATAACATTTCCCCCTGGCGATCACCTGGTCTCCGTAGTCATCAAGCTTCCATTTTTTTAACGCAAACATCTCTGTAAGCCCCTCCTCTTCCACTGACATTCCATACACAAAAAACGATTGTTCCTTGCATTGCATCATTAAAAATATTATAATAATGAAATAAATCTGCCCGAAAGGAACCAATCATGATACTTTACACTTCCGACCTGCATTTTGGACATCAAAATGTAATCCGCTTTGATAACCGTCCGTTCCGTTCTGTTTCGGAGATGGATTATACCCTGATTCATCTCTGGAACAGCCGTGTCCAAAAGGATGATATTGTCTACATTGTCGGTGATTTCGCATACAGAAATGCCCGACCGGCAGAATGGTATCTGCAGCAGCTTCAGGGAAAAAAACATCTGCTGATCGGCAATCATGACCAAAATCTGTTAAACAGCCCTACTGCTGTCCGTTATTTTGAATCCGTTGAAAAAATGTGCCATGTTACAGACGGACAGCATCAAATCTGCCTGTGTCATTTTCCTATCTGCGAGTGGAACGGATACCGGAAAGGGCATCTGCACATATATGGCCACATTCACAACCGGAAAGACGATACATTCCAAATTATGCGCAACCGAACCAATGCTTTGAATGCCGGATGCATGATCAATCATTATATGCCTGTCACATTAAATGAACTGATTAAAAACAATCAGGAGTTTCAAAAGCTGTGATAAGCTCACAGTCATTCAAAAAGCCTTTGTCTGCCTTTCAGCATCAGCATGAGCTAATTATAATCCGGCACAGACTGTCCGTACATTTCTCAAATAAGGGATTATGTAAAAAAATAGATTGTTTTAGAGATCATCTGCAAAAGATTTTACAAAAATAAGCCGATTTGTCACCCCTCTCATGACATTCTCCTGTTTTTCATCATTCCATAATCTTCTATTCAGATTCTTCTCTATATTCAAAGACAATCCATTTTTCATTCATATAAATCTCTATTGTATCGTCTGCTCCATACTGGTATCCAAATCCGCATCCAAAGTTGGACTGGTTATCTTCCATTGGAATTTCGGTTCCGTCAACCGTTGATGTGATCTCTCCGTCCATATTGCCACAACGCCCACCGACTGTGCTTTCTCTTCCAGTATCATAGTACAATTTGTTGTTTACCCTTACCATGGGGATCCTGTCCCACATGGTATCTGCTTCTGCCTGTTCCAGCAGCATGTTTGCATAATGATTCAGCGCTTCACACGGTTCATATTTTGTTTTATAGCCAACACCATCGATCACAAGGAACGGGTTATATGCTATGATATCTGTCTGTGTTCCGTCTGCCATGACCAATGTGAAGATAACGGCCTGTCCGCTATACTCTGTGTAAGAATTATCCTCATTATAGATAACAACATCTTTTAGTAAATCCGCTAATTCCCGAATTTCTGTAATTTGAATGGTTCTGTCCGGTGGTGATAATTGAACCGCGGCAGATACGATTTGTACTGCCTCCAAATCTTTATATGGTTTCCTGCCCCTGCCAACAGCAGATATAATCATGATGACAGCTGCTGACAATATACATATCAACGATATCATAATAATCCTTTTTCTCATAATCAACCTCCATAAAAACCATATCTTAACCCCTTGAAGCC
The DNA here is from genome assembly GCA_910588325.1 of uncultured Hungatella sp. Classification (GTDB taxonomy): domain Bacteria; phylum Bacillota; class Clostridia; order Lachnospirales; family Lachnospiraceae; genus UBA3402. The sequence continues at coordinate 6,405 of CAJUPP010000043.1, read as the reverse complement.
TACAGCGAACAATGTTTGGCAGGCTGTCTTACACTCCATACACTCTCTTTGCATTCCCGCAGACGATTTTTTCATACGTCTTTCTGCTTAGCTTTCCCTCTTTTACCATGTCCTCAAGCCAGGCTCCCAGAGGAAAAACCATGTCCGTATTCAGCATATCCGTCCCGAATAAAAGCCTGTCAGAAAACCTCTCCAAAAATTCCAGGCCAAAGTCTGGTTCTCTCATAACTGCCTGCCCCGCGCTGTTGGCACTTAAATCGCCGTACAGATTGGGATATCGCTCAAACAGCTCCACCACACGGCCGCCAGGCGCCACCGGCCCCTTCCCCCACTGGTTTCTCGCCTCCTTTTCTTTCGGTGCATCACCGCTTATCTCAATCCAGAAAGCAGGGCTGTGTCCCACAAAAACAGCATCCGGGTAATCCGAAAGAGCCTTCTCCAGCAGAGGAAGCCCCGGTTCGTCCACAATTCCATAGCTGTAACCTTCCTCCGGGCTCATATGAAAGGTAATGGGAAGCTTCAGCTTCTGTCCTGCTGCAAAAACAGCCTGAATCAGCGGATGGTCGATCCTGCGGTTCACCGTAAGCTCTCCGATTCCCACCGCCCCCTCATTCTTATAATAAGCCAGAATATCATATACCCCCACTGCCATCTCGTCAATATTACACATATATCCATATACCTGAGGAAACGCCTGGTGGATTGCCAATGCCTCCCTGTTGGAGCACATCAGCCCATCCGTATTTTCTCCTGCCGACAGGACAATTCCTTTTTCAATTCCAAGGGCTTTTAGATGAGGAATCATCTCCTCAGCGCTGCTCATCCACATACCGCTGTCACCAAGCCGTCTCTCCGGTGCAAGATGCAGATGTATATCTGTCTTTTTAATCATAAGTTTCACTTCTCCTTCTAAGCTCCTTCTAATCTTTCAAATACACCTTTGTCTCATAAGGTTCAAGTACTGCCTTCCCTTCAACAGTCTCCCTCAAATCCATATCTGTCATTGCTGTCTTTAACACGATTTCCACAGGTTTTTTTGAATAGTTCAAAACGAAAATGTATTCTTTCCCATCCTTTTTACGCACTCCGATCTCACATTCCTCCGGCAGTTGTATGATATCTGAATACGGTTCCATTATTTCTGTATACTTGAAAAATGCCTTCACATTCTCCCTTGTAAACGTCCCTCCAAAATGAAGAACCCTTCCCTTTCCGGCCTTTGTCTCTATAAGCGCCGGCTTCCCTGCATAATAGCTTGAGCCATACACTGCAAGCACCTTTGCCTGTGGGCCTGCAGGCGTCAGAATATCATTGAAAATCCCTGTTTCCACACACTCCCCGTTCCACTCCATATCTGTCCCGGCATCATCCGGCCCCAGAAAGGTAAATTCCTCCACAGCTGTCTGCGTAAGCGCAGCCAGAATCCCCGGCATCCGTCTCATAACACAGTGTCCGTCCCCATCCTTCTGTCCGGTTCTGGCACCGATGACAAGACAGCCTCCCTGGCTGACATACTCCTCCAGAGTCCTGCAGGTTTCCTGGCTGAGGATCTCCCCATGAGGGTATATTAACAGCTTATAGTTTTTCAGTCCCTTCCCGTCGGTTTCCTTCCTCATGTACACCACGTCCATAGGCGTATGCGTAAGCTGGGCCCCTGCAAAAATTTCCGTTTCGCTGCTGTCGGCAACCTGTCCGTGCCACATATCAATCTCTGAATCGAAAATGTTGTCGTAATCCCGAACCAGTGCAAAGGAAGCTTCATAGCCGGCTCCCGCAACCTCCTGAACCGCCTGAACCCGTTTATAGATTTTCTTTACCTCAGCCAATTTCCGGTTATCACAGTTGTCATAATCCAGAATCCCGTGCCAGTACATCTCCGTTCCCATGACTGCTGTTCTCCATCTGAAAAAGCTGACATAATCAGCCCCATGCATAATACTCTGCATACTCCACAGCATCATCTGCCCAGGCTTGGGAGCAGGCGCCCCTTTGCGGGTGTTCCACCCGTTAGCTCCTGACTGCTGCTCCATAATCCCGAAATGCGGGCATATGGAGCGCACCTCTGTCAGATGTCTGCTCCATTTCCGGTCATTTAAAGTCCGGTTTTCTCCTGGCTTCTCGCTGAGACCATACGCAAAATTAGGATAGCTGTCATATGTATAAATATCCAGGCATGTGTCCATCATCTTATGATTATCAAGATTGCCGAACATTCCGTTGGTAGTGATAAAATCCCCTTCTTTCACATATCTGGCCAGGATATCACTCTGCATTTTGCAGAACCGGATTGCACTTTCCGATATAAACCGTTTAAAATCCAGCATCACATGAGGATTTGCCATGTCATTGATAGTCGGCCTGGGCAGAAATACCTGATCCCAGCTGTTTAACGTCTGGTTCCAGAACACATTTCCCCATGCCTCGTTCAGCCTGTCCAGGCTCTTGTACTTTTCCATCACAAAATTTCTGAATTCCAGATGATCACTTTCCGAATAAAATTCATTTATCTCACAGTTCAGCTCATTATCAATCTGCCAGCCCACAAGACAGGGCCGTCTTCCGTAATGCTCTGCCACTTTCTCCACAATCCTGGAAGCCAGCCTGTGCAGAGTCCCGGAATTGTAATTATAATGGCGCCTCATGCCATGGCGGAACAGAACCCCGTCCTTCCTGCTGTTTAATACCTCCGGATATTTTTCGGTCAGCCATACAGGCGGCACCGCTGTAGGCGTCCCGAAGATCACTTTCATGTTCTCCTGCTGAGCCAAATCCAGGAAACGGTCAAATAAATCAAAGGAAAACCTTCCCTCCTCCGGCTCAAATATGCTCCACGCAAACTCCGCCACACGCACGGTCTCGATCCCGTTTTCCTTCATACGCCGCAGATCATCCGGCCACAGATCCGGGCTCCAGTGCTCCGGATAATAACATACCCCCAGTGTAAGTCTGTCCCAGCAGAACTTTTGCTTTCTTCTCATTATTTTCCTCCTCGTATTAACCGGCATGCGCCACCTTTACCAGTAGTATAGCACCTATCCCTTAATACCGGAAGAAGCAATCCCCTCCACCAGCTGTCTCTGAAACACAAAAAATATCAGCACAACCGGAACAAGAGACAAAGCAGCCATGGCAAACATGGCGCCGTAGTCCGAGGAGGAGCTGGGGTCTGCAAACAATTTTAAGGCAAGGGCAACGGGATACAAGGCCGTCTTATTGATATAGAGCAGCGCAGACATAAAATCATCCCATCTCCATATAAAAGAAAAAATCCCGCTGGTAACAAATGCCGGCCGCATCAAAGGCAGAATAATTCGGGTAAATATGGCATAGTAGGAGCACCCGTCAATCTGGGCCGCCTCGTCCAGATCCTTTGGAATCCCGTCAATAAAATTCCGCATAAGATACACAAAAAATCCCTGTATTGCAAACCAGTATGGTACAATAAGAGGTGCAAACCCGCCGACCCATCCTAATTTCCGGTACCACAGATACTGCGGCACCATCAGAATCTGTCCTGGCAGCATCATGGATGCAAGCATGGCCGCAAATAAAAGTGCGCTTCCTTTAAACTCACACCTGGCAAAGCTGTAGGCCACCAGGGCAGAAGAAATCAGCGTCCCCGCAGTCGCAAAAAACGCAATAAACAGAGAATTTCCAAAAAACGTGCGAAAACTTACATTTCCAAAACCTCTCCAGCCATTGACGTAATTTTCCAGTGTAAATGTTCTGGGAATCAGCTGCCCTGCCGTGGTAAAAATCGTGTTGGAATCCTTAAAAGAACTCATCAGCATCCAAAACAGCGGATACAGCATAAGCATCCCAAAAGAAAACACCAGCACATGATAAAGTATCCTGTTTCGTATTCTTTTTGCTCTCATTTTTCTCACCCCTGATCATATACCCAGAATTTCTTAGTCTTAAACAACACCCAGGTCATGATACCGATAAATACAAGCATAACCCAGGCCATAGCCGATCCATATCCTGCATTGCTGAAGGTAAACGTCTGCTGATACATGTAAAGCGCATAAAACAGTGTGGAATCCATAGGCTTTCCCTGTGTGATAATAAAGCTTTGGGTAAAAGCCAGAAATCCTCCGATCAGCTGAATAATCAGGTTAAAAAAAATCGTCGGAGTCAGAAGCGGCAGGGTAATCGAAAAAAATTTCTTTGCTCCGCCTGCCCCGTCCACCTCTGCCGCCTCATACAGTTCCCCTGAAATCTGCTTCATGGACGACAAAAAAATAAGCATAGATGATCCAAACTGCCACACACTTAGAAGAACCAGCGTCCAGATAGCGGTTTTCGTGTTGCCGAGCCAGTTAAAATGGATGTCCATTCCCATGGAATTCAGCAGAATATTTACCACCCCGTCTGCCGCAAACATCCTTTTCCACAAAATAGAAACCGCAACCGAACCTCCAAGGATGGAGGGCAGATAGTAAACAGCCCGGTAAACCCCTGTCATTTTCGTCTGTTTAAATAAAATCAGCGCTACAGCCAGCGCAAAAATCAGGCGCAGGGGCACTGATACAAAAGCAAAATAAAAGGTTGCCTTTACCGCACGCCAGAATGTCTTGTCGCCGGTAAACATCTTTATGTAATTCCCGCCTCCGGTAAACCGGGCCGGCGATAAGATATTATACTCGCAGAAAGAATAGTAAAGGGAAATCCCCATAGGGACTGCCAGAAAAAGGCAGAAACCAATGATAAAGGGAAGGCACATCACTACTCCTACTGTAGACTTCCTGTTAAAAAACCTGTACAAACTGCTGTAATTTTTCATTTATATATCCCTCCAACTAAGCCGTCCGGCACTCTGTCCGGCCAGAACGCCAGACACACGCAAGGCACCAAGGGCTGTCACACTAAACATTCTGGTTCACTCTGTTTAATGCAGCAGCCCTCATAATCATCAAAGCTTTCTCTCGAAACCTACTCTATTCGCCCCAAAGCTCAATCATCTTATTATAATATTCCTGTGCAGCTTCATCGGCACTCATTTCCCCATACCCCACAGCTTCCTGAAGCTTGGCCAGAGTGCTGGACAGTTCGCTGCTTCCGTCAGGTGTAGGCGGATCCATTGGCGAACAATTTACCTCAATTACATTTACAACATAATCCATAGCCTTTGCTGTAGTCTCATTCAATTGAGGCGAAAGTGCATCTGCGACCAAACTGGAAGCCGGTACTCCTCTCTCTGCAAGTAAAATCTCGTTACACTCTGTTGAATTGATAAGCCAGTCTATCAGGGCAACCGCTGCATCAACATCTTTACAATCCGAGCTGACGCAGAAAAACTGGCTGACGCCAAGGGAATTGGATGCCTTTGGATTGCTGGTGGGCAGTGTCGTAAGGCCAATCTCCACTCCCTCCGGCGCGGAATCCTGGAAAGAGGTCAGTAAGTTGCTTCCGCCATTTACAGTACACCATGCCATGGTCTCCGGGCCGGAACCGTATACCAGCGGATCCGTCTCGATTGCCGAACTGTCAATACAGTCAGGGGTTAAATGCCAGCCTTCCTTGACTCCGTCCTCCAGAAGTTTAAATACCTCGACATAAGGCTCATAGCTGTCCACAGGTGATGCTGCCTCCACAATCGGAATTCCTTTGGCTCTTGCCCAGTAGCTTAAGTAGGAACTGCGGGAAATAAGGTTGGCACGATACCCGGTTTTGTCCGTAACTTCTTTGGCAATGTCCACAAATTCGTCGATTGTCATATTGTTCTTTATTTCAATCCCAAGAGAATCTGTCACTGTCTTATTGTAAAACAGACAGACACATGTAAGACCTGCCACCATTCCGTATACCTTGTCATTTACTTTGCCGGTCTCCAATACACTGCTCTCAATATTGGTTGTATCGATGGCTCCGCTGTCAATATAAGGCGTAAGGTCAATCAATTCTCCGCTGTCTACATACTGCGCAATGTAGGCATAGTCCATTTGTATAATATCCGGCAGGCTGTTTCCTGCCGCAGAAGTAGACATTTTATTCCAGTAATCGTCCCATTGATAAAACTGTCCCTCCACAGAAATACCTGTCTGCTCAGAATAAAGATTCAGCGCTTTCGTCGTGCGCTCATTTCTGGTCTGATTGCCCCACCAGGACATCACCAGGCTGATGTCTCCATCCCCCTGGGCCTCTTCCTTAGATGGAGACGGGGTGTTCTCCCCGCTCTTGGACTCTTGTGCAGCCCCGCTGCTTTCCTTTGCAGGCGGATTATCACTGCCGCCGGAACAGCCTGCCAGAAGGCTCATTGCCATTGCCGCCGAAAGTGCCATTGCTAACATTCTTTTCTTACTTTTCTTCATGTTCCTCCTCCTTTGATTCAAATATGTACTCTCGGAATCTCTTTGTGCCTGATTTTGTGAGATGATTTTTTGTCAGATGTGCATAAATTTA
>CAJUPP010000042.1 GCA_910588325.1 uncultured Hungatella sp. | reverse complement strand
AAATCCTGCGGGACTAATCTCCCGTGCCGGTTCGATTCCGGCCTGCGGCATGAAAGAAGAGTCTTGAGATTTTCAAGGCTTTTTTGTTTTTTTAAAATGTTTTTTGGGGCTTGGCTTGCAATCTAAAGTAAGATATGATAACATATTTTACAGAAAATAGGGAATAAATTTGTTGAATTTTGTGAAAATGGGGTAACAAAATATCTGAACAGAAGAAAGGGGTTATATTATTATGGAGAAGTATATAATTGCATTGGATCAGGGAACGACCAGTTCCAGGTGTATTCTGTTTGACCGGGAGGGGGATATCCGAAGTGTGGTGCAGAGGGAGTTTACGCAGATTTATCCCCAGCCGGGCTGGGTAGAGCATGATCCTATGGAGATATGGTCCAGTCAGTTGGGAGTGTTGATGGAGGCCGTGAGAAGCATTGCATCTATGGATGATATTGCTGCCATCGGCATTACCAATCAGAGAGAGACTACTATTATCTGGGATAAGAAGACAGGAAGACCCATTTATAATGCCATTGTCTGGCAATGTAGAAGAACGGCGGAAATGATTGAGAAGCTGAAAGAAGACGGGATGGAAGAGCTGGTGAGAGAGAGAACCGGTTTGATTCCGGATGCTTATTTTTCAGGAAGCAAGATTGCCTGGATTCTGAATCATGTGGAGGGTGCAAGAGAGCGGGCAAAACGGGGAGAGTTGCTTTTCGGAACCGTAGATACATGGCTCATCTGGAATTTGACAAAAGGACAGATCCACGTGACGGATTATACCAATGCTTCCCGAACTATGCTGTTTGATATCCGGAAATTGTGCTGGGATCAGGAGATTTTGGATTATTTTGATATTCCGGCTTGTATGCTTCCTGAAGTGAAGCCCTCCAGCTGTATTTATGGATATACCTCCATGGAAGTGGTGGGAAGCAGTGTTCCCATTGCAGGAGCAGCGGGAGATCAGCAGGCGGCGCTGTTTGGTCAGTGTTGTTTTGAACCGGGAGATGTAAAGAATACATATGGTACGGGTTGTTTTATGCTGATGAATACCGGAGAGAAGGCGATGACTTCGAAGAACGGTCTTCTCACTACCATTGCAGCTGGTTGTGGCAAAAAGGTGGAATATGCATTAGAAGGAAGCGTGTTTGTGGCTGGTGCTTCTATCCAGTGGCTGAGAGATGAGTTGAGAATGATCAAATCAGCCGCTCAGTCAGAAAGCTATTGTAAAGCCGTGGGAGATACGGCAGGAGTATATGTGGTTCCTGCTTTTGCGGGTTTGGGAGCGCCGTACTGGAATCAGTATGTGAGAGGGACTATCGTTGGATTAACCAGAGGAGCCAGCAAGGAGCATTTTATTCGTGCGACGGTGGAGTCCCTGGCTTATCAGGTATCGGATGTATTGGAAGCGATGGAGAAAGATTCAGGGATTGCTATGCATATGCTGAAGGTGGATGGAGGAGCTTCTGCCAACGATTTTTTGATGCAATTCCAATCCGATATTTTGGGTATCGGGGTGATTCGTCCACAGTGTATTGAGACCACAGCTCTGGGTGCTGCTTATTTGGCAGGGCTGGCTGTAGGATACTGGAAAGACAGAGAAGAGATTAGTAAAAATTGGAAGATTGACAGGAGATTCCACTCTGCTATTGATGAAGATAAGCGTAAAGTGCTGATAAAAGGCTGGAAACGTGCAGTGAAATGTGCACTTAGCTGGGCAGAGGATGAAGAAGTTTAGGGGTTTCCGGTTAAAGGAACTGGGAGGCTGTAAAGTGTTGAGGGCGGATAAAGGCAGGATATGCCTGGAAGCCGCCTTCTCGGTTTGGAGAATGATTTGAGAAAAGTAATGACTTCGGCAGACGGATTAAAAACTTTAGCAGACGGATTAAAAACTTCTTGACAGAGTATTTTTTATGGAGTATAATAAGTAACGTTGCAGAGGCAATGATATAAAAAATATATGTGTGCGTAGCTCAGCTGGATAGAGCACTTGGCTACGGACCAAGGTGTCGGGGGTTCGAATCCTCTCGCGCACGGAAAAAGCTCCAAGATAGAAAATCTTGGGGCTTTTTATATATCAGAAGGTCTAATGGTATGTCTATTCAGCCAACAAAATTGTTATAAACACAATACTTACCGGAAGGATATGGTTGCTTAAAACAGAGGAAATGGTTTATAATGTAAAGAAAGCCAATGAGTTGGACGATTACAAATGGAAAAAGGATTTGAATGATGAATAATAATATTTCTGTGCGCAGACCTGAGTTGGACGTAGCCAAAGGATTTGCCTTGTTTTTGGTAGTGTATGGACACATATTAAATTCAACTTCCAGATTGTTCTGTTGGATTTTTATGTTTCATATGCCGGCGTTTTTCTTTCTGTCCGGAATGACCTTTCGGCCTGAAAAGTACAGGAACTTAAAGGAATTTTTGAAGGAAAAGTGGAGAAAACGGCTTGTGCCCTATTTTTTGATTACAGGGATTGGTTACGTGATCTGCATGGTGTGGCCTCCCTACCGTCAGCCTGTTCTGAACAGAGGATGGAAGGATATGCTGATGTGGATTTTTTATTATGGGCAGCCCAAGGAGCTTTATATCGGACAGGTATGGTTTTTGGTAGGCCTTTTCATGGCGGAACTGATTGCTTATCTCTGGTTCCGTTTCCTGGGAAATAAACCGGTTACCGTGAAATGTTACAGCTTGTTGGTTCTTGCCTGGGCGGCGGTGAATGTAAACAGTTTTAACGGATTTTTGAGTACTGTGTTTCCGGCGGTGCATCGGCTGCCATGGAAGATTGACACGGGTCTTGGGGCGGCAGTTTTCCTGATCGCTGGGTATTATACGATGAAATGGAAACTTTTGGACAGGCTAAAGAAGGCCGTGTGGTTTGTGATACCGGCATGTATCTGGTTCAGCTACTATTACGGGCCCAGGCAATTCGGATATGTGAATATATGTGACTGTATCTATTTCCCGGGGCCATATTATTTTCCGGTGGCATTTTTGGGAATCGGAGCATTGCTGTTTGGTGCTGTGGTATGCAGGAACTGGAAATTCTGGCAGTATTGCGGAAGATATTCCATGCCCATATTTGCGGCCCAGACCTTTGTGATCTACTGGGTGATGGACGGGATTGCCGTGGTGACGGGAACATATTATACACCCATGAGGGAGGTACCGGGAAGCAAAGGCTGTCTTTTGATTGCAGTGGTGGTGTTCCTTCTGCTGGCTTTGGGGGTACTTGCGTGGAATGCTCTGTTTTTGCGCAAATATACTAAAAAATAAGTGATTATTTAGAGGAAGTGCATATTGCGGAACGAGGGAGGAAAGGATATAATTTAAGTATGTAGTTTGTATACAAAAAATACAAAATATTTCACAGGAGGGTAAAGATATGGATATTCGTTATTCTGCAAATCAGAAAGATGTAAAGCGCTATACGACAGAGGAACTGAGAAAGGAATTCCTGATTCAGGATCTGTATGCTGCCAATGAAGTGCATGCAGTGTATTCCCACGTTGATCGTATGGTGACTTTAGGGTGTATGCCTACCACGGAGACGGTTTCCATTGATAAGGGAATCGACTGCTGGAAAAATTTTGGTACGGATTATTTTTTGGAGAGAAGAGAGATTGGTATCTTTAATATCGGAGGCGCCGGAAAGATTCAGGCGGATGATGAGACATTTGCGTTGGGATATAAGGATTGTCTGTATATCACAAAGGGGACGAAGAAGGTATTGTTCAGCAGTGATGATCCAAAGAATCCGGCAAAATTTTATATGGTTAGTGCGCCGGCCCATACTGCCTATAAAACCACATTTATTTCTATTAAGGATGCGGCAAAGAGGAATCTGGGAGAACAGAAGACGGCGAATAAGAGGACGATCAATCAGTTTATTCATCCAGACGTGCTGGAGACCTGCCAGCTGTCTATGGGGATGACGGTTTTGGAGGAAGGAAGTATCTGGAATACTATGCCCAGCCATACTCATGAGAGACGTATGGAGATTTATATGTATTTTGAGGTTCCGGAGGATAATGTGGTGTTCCATATGATGGGAGAGCCTACGGAGACACGGCATATTGTAATGAAGAATGAGGAGGCGGTGATCAGTCCGTCCTGGAGCATTCATTCCGGAGCAGGGACTTCCAATTATACGTTTATCTGGGCTATGGGTGGAGAGAACCAGGCGTTTGATGATATGGACAATCTGAAGAATACGGAGTTGAAGTAGTATTTTTAATAAATGAGTGCGCGAGTCTGCCTGGAGAGGAAATTGGATAAGTCTCTGCCGGGCTCGCTTGCGCTTCGTGGGGATCTATGCTCCGCTTCGGTTTCCAGGTATCCTGTAGAGGGTTATATAATCCTCTCTCCGGGCTGCGTTATTGCTGGTTTTGAAAATGTAAATGGAATATGGATAGTTCCTGAAGCGTAACTTCTGTCATAAAACATAATGAATATTCGGCTAAAGCGCCATAAGGCCGACAGAGAGGAAGATTAACTTGGAAGAAGTGACTTATAAGAACCGGGAGGATATGGTTTATCAGGTTTTGAAGAAGGAAATTCTGGATTTGGAATTGAAGCCGGGACAGGTGGTTAAGGAGAATGAGATTTGTGAAAGGTTTTCTGTGTCCAGGACTCCGGTAAGAGATGCCCTGCGGATGCTTCAGGAGCAGGGGTTTGTGATTACGGTTCCTTATAGGGGGATATATGTGACCCTTTTGAACCTGAGTAATATTAAACAGATGATCTATATGAGAGTGGCAGTGGAGACCATGGTAATGAGGGATTTTTCAGAGATTGCCACGCCCCTTGTTATGGAAGATATTTACTATATGCTGCGGAAACAGAAGGCTTTGATTCAAACTCCTGACTTTAAACCGGAACAGTTTTATCGTTTGGATGCAGAACTTCATGAGATTTGGTTTGAGGCGACGAAAAAGAAAAAGCTTTGGGAGATGCTGCAGGAGCAGCAGCTGCATTATACCCGCTTTCGGATGTTGGATTTTGTGACAGAGACCGATTTTGCCAGGATTATCGGGGAACATGAAGAATTAATCAGTCTGTTGGAGAAAAAGGATATTGCTGGGATGGAGAAAAGTCTGAAGGAGCACCTCTATTTTAGCATGAAAAGGATGAGGCATCAGATTGATGTGGAGTATCGGGAATATTTTGAGGAAGAAGAGGAAGAGGGAAAGTTTGATATTTAGATCATTTGATTTAGGCGATTTGGGAAATTAACACTTGATTTTTTGAGAAAGAACCTTTATACTATATTTATATTTACCCTCAAAATTATATAATAAATCAAAGACAGGTGCAATGAGGTAGCTGCAGGTAATGGGAGCAGTGCCTCTTTTTTTACTCTTCAAATGAGCGGAGATGGAAATGGAAGAGAAAAAAGGGATTGAGGAACGGCTGAGTAAGCTTCCCGGCAGGATTAGCTTTTACTATTATAATCTGGTGACGGGAGAATCCATGGAATATAATTCAGATGAGAAGATGATGGCAGCCAGTGTGATAAAGCTGTATATCATGGCGGATGCATTTGACAGAATTGAAGGAGGAAGACTGGATCCTAATCAGATGATTACCGTAAAGAAGGAGACATACGTTCCTTCCTGCGGCGCAGTGGCTTATATGCATGAAGGTTTGCAGGTTACGGTGATGGATTTGATTACACTGATGATTATATTCAGTGATAATACGGCGACCAATATTCTTATTGACCTTTTGGGAATAGAAGAGATCAATGAAGGAATCCGAAGATTGGGATTTAAGAGTGCCTGGCTTCGTAGAAAGATGTATGACTTAGAGAAATCGCGCCAGGGGATTCAGAACCAGATTACGGCTGGAGAGACAGGAAGATTTTTCAGAAGACTGTATGAGGGAACTTTAGTCAGCAGACCAGCCAGTGAGAGGATGCTTGAGATTCTGAAAAATCAGCAGTTGAACGGGAAAATTCCGTTTTATCTGCAGGCGCTTTTGGAGGAACCGGCAGTGGCTCACAAGACGGGGGAGGATACAGGGATTACTCATGATGTGGGGATCGTGTATGGGAAAGAACCGTTTGTTGTCTGCTTTTGCGGGAATGAGACAGATACTCCCAGGTTTGAGCGGATTATGGCAGAGACAGCATTGGAATTGTATCAGAGGGACATTGAGTCAAAGGAAAATAATACATATCAGAAAATTACGGGAAAAGGTAACAGGTTAAAAGGACATGAAAATTGCAAAGATTGAGACGGGAGAGGTACGGATTCCGCTGGTGACTCCTTTTAAGACAGCACTTCGTACGGTAGATAGTGTGAATGATATTGTTGTTCGGATCATTGCAGATGACGGGCAGGTGGGTTTGGGGGAGGCGCCGCCTACGGCTGTGATTACCGGAGATACCAAAGATTCCATAAGAGGGGCTATTGAAGAGTTTATTGCGCCTAATCTGGTGGGGATGGAGATTGACAACCTAGACGGGATTATGAAAAAGCTTCATGGCTGTATCCTGAAGAATACTTCGGCAAAGGCAGCGGTGGATATGGCCGTATATGATTTGTTTGCGAAATCCTGTAAGAAACCACTTTATAAGGTGCTGGGGGGCAGTCAATCTGAGATCGAGACAGACCTGACTATCAGTGTTAATGAAATCAGCGAGATGGTGGAAGACAGTCTGAAAGCTGTGGAGCAAGGCTTTAGGATTTTGAAAATTAAAGTGGGAAAAGAGGGGCTAAAGGATATTGACAGGATGAAAGCCATTCGTCAGGCAGTAGGGCCCCAGATTCGGTTGAGAATCGATGCCAATCAGGGGTGGAGTCCCAAGGAGGCAGTGCGCATTATTCGTACCATGGAGGATATAGGGATTTCTATGGATCTGGTAGAGCAGCCAGTAAGTGCCCATGATTTTAGCGGAATGAAATATGTCACCAGTCAGGTGTATACACCGATTCTGGCAGATGAAAGCGTATTTTCTATGGAAGATGCTATCCATCTGATTCAGGAGAAGGCGGCGGATCTGATTAATATAAAACTGATGAAAACCGGAGGAATCTATCAGGCTCTGAAAATCTGTGGAATTGCGGAAAACTATGGCGTGGAGTGCATGATCGGATGTATGCTGGAAAGCAAGATTGCGGTAAGCGCAGCAGCGCATCTGGCAGCTGGAAAGAGCATCATTACAAGAGCCGATCTGGATGGGCCGTCTCTATGTAAGGAGGATCCGTATACAGGCGGGCCCATTTATGAGGGAAGACGAATCGTTATGAATGAAAGTCCGGGACTTGGAATCACAGCGGTTCCCGGATTTAGAAATTGAGCATTTGGAAAGTTTGGCAATGCAGTACTAAAACAGGGTTATTCCCGCAAGGGTTTAGCAAATATGTGTGCCTGCGGTTTTCAGGCAGAAGACCGCAGCACAAAATGAAATGGAGGAGAATTTATGAAAAAGAAGAACATGATGGCTTTGATGCTTTGCGCGGTTATGGCTGCTTCTACTGTTCTTACAGGCTGCGGAGGAAAATCCGACAGTGCAGGAACACAGGCAGCAGGAGAGAGCACTGGTGCCGGAAGCCAGGGAGGCGCTTTGGAAGATTCTGACGGTTCCGATCCGGTTGTATATAAGAGGCTGTATTCCAGTGAGTCTTCTACCTTGAACTATCTGGTAACCTCTACGATCGAGGAGCAGAGAGTCGGAGCCAACTGTATCGACACATTGGTGGAATATGATTCTGACGGTCAGCTGAAGGAAGGCTTGGCTACGGAGTGGAATTATGATGAAGCCAGCATGACCTGGACCTTTAAGCTGAGAGATGCCAAGTGGGTTGACAATACCGGCGCAGAAGTGGCAGACGTGACAGCACAGGATTTCGTGGATGCTCTGAAGTATGAATTGACGCCGGAGTATGAAAGTGCCAATGCCCAGAATTTGTTTGGAGTGATCGCCAATGCCCAGGAGTATTACAATGGTCTGGTATACAACGGCGGTGCTGATGAGGATGGAACCCAGTGGCCGGTCATCGATTTTTCAGAGGTTGGAGTAAAGGCAGTGGATGATCATACACTGACTTACACCCTGGCAAAAGAAGTTCCTTATTTTATTTCTTCCTTAGTATATGTGGTTTACATGCCGGCTTATGGTCCTCAGTTGGAGGAGCTGGGAAAGGAGTTCGGTACTGCGGCCGACAAGATGTATTACAACGGTGCATTCTATCTGTCAGAGTTTTCACCTCAGGAGAGACAGGTATATAAGAAGAATCCGTCCAACTATGATGCGGCATCTGTATATATTGATGAGATCCAGAGAATCTACAACTCTGAGGCAGACACTCTTGGTCCGGAGATGATCAAGCGCGGTGAGGTGGACTGGGCAGAGATCAGTGCGGATCTTCTGGATGACTGGTTAAGTGGTGAGGACACCAAGAACTTGGTAAGCCGTGAGCGTCCGTCTACCAGCTATTCTTATTTCTATTGCTTTAACTTTGATCCTCAGTTCGGTGACGAGTATGAGCCGGACAATTGGAGGAAAGCAGTAAACAATGAGAATTTCAGAAAGGCATTGTTCGCAGGTCTTGATAAGACAAAAGAAGTAGCCGTTCTGGAGCCAAATGCTCCTGATGATTATATTTTATCTACCGTGACCCCATTTGATTTCGCTTACAATGAAGACGGCAAGGATTATATCACCATAGGCGCTATGGCAAATATGGGCAACACCTTTGATGAGGCAAAAGCAGTGGAATATAAGAATGCAGCTATGACAGAACTGGCAGCGGAGGGCGTTACTTTCCCGGTGAAGGTTCTTATGCCATATAACCCGTCCGTGGTAGACTGGGATAAAGAGTGCCAGGTTGTAGAGCAGCAGATGGAAGCACTGTTAGGTTCTGACTTTATCGATATCATCATCGAGGCAGGTCCTACAGATAACTTTCTAACAGAGGTACGCCGTTCCGGCAAGTATGCATTTATGAAGTGCGGCTGGGGTGCAGATTACGCAGATCCGGAGACATGGACCGATCCATTCTACCAGAGCAAGGGTGAGTCCGGATACGATCCAGGATATAAGTACGGATTTATAGCCAATGCTATCATAGAGGGAACCAGTACGGCGCCGGCTGTTCAGGATTACTTTGACAAGGTAGATGCGGCAAAAGCAATTACGGTTGATACTAATGCACGTTTCGAGGCATTTGCAGAGGCAGAGGCCGTACTGATTGACCATGCACTGATTATTCCGTTTAGCATTACGGTAAGTCCGTATATTGCTACTAAGTTAAATGAATTTGATGCCCAGTATGCACCGTTTGGCGTATCAAGACTGAGATTCAAAGGACAGAAAGTGCTTGACCATTATGTATCTATGGAAGAGTATGAGGAGTATAAAGAAAAATAAAAGTACATGATATCCTTGGGGCTGCTGCAAAGGGCTGAAAAGTCCGGAATTTGCAGTGGCTCCAAAGCATCTGAAAAAGTCGGAGGAAATGACAGAGAATGTTCTCGAAGACGGATGTGCAAAGAGCCGTATCCAGGTACATCTGGTTTCGAGAGAATTTTCTGTATTACTTTGAAAGTCCGCCGCCGAATAGGCGGCATGAAATCAGGTATGCCAAATGCGCCCGCCAGACTTTCATTGGTGGTGGTGCGTCCGCAGCCGGGCGCATGGAGGTTTACTTTGAAAGTCCGCCGCCGAATAGGCGGCATGAAATCAGGTATGCCCAATGTGCCCGCCACACTTTTATATGCGGTGGTGTGCCGACAGCCGGGCACATGAAGGTTTACTATGAAAGCCCGCCGCCGAATAGGCGGCATGAAATCAGGTATGCCCAATGTGCCCGCCACACTTTTATGTGCGGTGGTGTGCCGACAGCCGGGCACGTGAAGGTTTAAAATGAAAGAAGCAAAGGAGTAAAGCGCATGCTAAAGTATTTAGGAAAACGAATCGGGCGTTCCGTGCTGACGCTGGTAATTATTTTGACAATTGTGTTCTGTCTGCTGCGTCTGATGCCGATTGAGGGGTATTTTCCGAATTTTGAAAAGATGACGCCTCAGCAGATACAGGTTGGTTTACAGGAGATGGGGCTTACGGACCCTCTGCCTGTGCAGATTATCCGCTTTTTTGGCGATCTGCTTCACGGAGATTTGGGAACCTCCAGAATCTACAGGGCCAATGTACCGGTGACAGAGGTGCTGTCTGACAAGGTGCCGGTGTCTATCAAATTAGGTGTTCTTTCCATGATCGTGTCTTTGTGTGTAGGACTTCCTATGGGTGCCCTGATGGCCCGGTATAAATTCCGCTTCTTTGATAAGCTGGGGACGCTGTTTATCGTGTGTATTCAGGCGATTCCTGCGGCAGTATATTATCTGTATATCCAGCTTTACGGGACTCAGCTTCTGGATGTGGGACTTTTGTTTGATATTAAAAATCCCAAGTACTGGGTGCTGCCGGTGATTTCCATGTCTCTCAACAACATTGCATTTTACGGAATGTGGCTCAGACGGTATATGGTGGATGAAAGCAATAAGGACTATGTAAAATTGGCGAAAGCCAAGGGTGTCTCCGAAGGAGGCGTCATGTTCAAGCATATTTTCAGAAATGCATTTGTGCCGCTGGCTCAGTATATTCCTACGGCTTTTTTGAATACGGTTATCGGCTCTATCTATATAGAGTCTCTGTACAGTATCCCCGGAATGGGAGGACTTTTGGTAACGGTTATTAAAAAGCATGACAATACCATGGTGCAGGGGATTGTGCTTTTGTATGCGTGTGTAGGTGTTTTGGGGCTCTTGCTGGGAGACCTTCTGATGGTGCTTCTGGATCCGAGAATCAGCCTTGGAAAGAAAGAAGGTGACAGATGATGAAACAGTTCAGTTATCGCCATACAAAAGAGGCAGAATTGATGAACAGCATGGAGAAAACGTCGAAGAATGCTTCCGATATGTCTGAGGAAGAGTTGTTTTCCTTCGCGGACTTTAATGCGGAGGACGTGGAGAGAACCGGATACAGCAATTATTCTTATTGGAGAAGTACGTTTCAGGCATTTTTCAAGAATAAGGCCGCCGTTGCGCTTCTGGTGCTTTTAGGACTGCTTTTACTATTTACCTTTATTCAGCCTTATCTGCCAGGACAGTATGATCCCAACATGATTGTCAATGATGCCAATGGAATGCAGTACCGGAATGTTCCTCCGGGAGATATGTTTATTCTTGGAACCAACTCTATCGGACAGGACTTGTGGGCAAGAATCTGGGCAGGAACCAGAACTTCCCTGTTCATCGGGCTGTCGGTAGCTCTTGCGGAGGCGCTTATCGGAATTACAGTTGGGGTTATATGGGGCTATGTGAGAAAAGCAGACTTTATTCTGACAGAGGTTTATAATATTATTGACAATATTCCCAATACCATTATTTTGATTTTGATTTCTTATATTTTGAAGCCTGGGGTGAGGACTTTGATTTTTGCCATGTGTCTGACCGGATGGATCCAGATGGCCCGTTTTATCCGGAATCAGATTCTGATCATCCGGGACAGAGATTATAACGTGGCGAGCCGGTGTCTGGGTACGCCTACCTGGCGGATCATGGTGAGGAACCTGCTTCCTTACCTGGTATCCGTAATTATGCTACGCATGGCTCTGACGATTCCTGCAGCCATCGGCAATGAAGTGTTTATCACCTATATCGGCTTAGGGCTTCCTGTAGACATCCCAAGCCTTGGGAATTTGATTAATGAAGGGCGAGCACTGATTACCAGCCCGGCGCTGCGGTATCAGCTGGTATATCCTACCATTATTCTGTCTTTTGTGACGATTTCATTTTATATTATCGGAAACGCATTCTCAGATGCTGCCGATCCGAAAAACCATGTGTAGTGTACAGCTCAAAACATGCGCAGAATGGAGGAAATAGATGTCTGATAAAAACATGCCTGATAAAATGCTGACAGTGGAAGACCTGGAAATTAAATTTGAGCTTCGCGGAAAGACATTAAATGCCATCCGCGGCATTTCGCTGGATTTATATAAAGGAGAGATCCTGGCTATTGTAGGGGAATCGGGAAGCGGAAAGTCCGTATTTACCAAGTCTTTTATGGGACTTCTGGATCAGAATGGAAAGGTTACCGGAGGGAAAGTCATGTACTATGGGGCCGATGACGGACAGCCCATTGAGCTGACAGCCCTGAAAAAGGAGAAGGAATGGTATAAGATTCGGGGGCATGAGGTTGCTATGATTATGCAGGATCCTATGACCAGTTTAAATCCTTTAAAGACCATCGGTGTCCAGATTATGGAGGCAGTGTTGCTGCACCAGAAGCTGACCAGGGGGGAAGCAAAGGAAAAAACCTTAAAATACCTGGAGGATGTGGGAATTCCTCATCCGGAACGGAGATTTAATCAGTATCCCCATGAGTTTTCCGGCGGTATGAGGCAGAGAGTGGTGATTGCCATTGCTATTGCCTGTGCGCCTCAGATTTTAATTTGTGATGAGCCGACTACGGCTCTGGACGTGACAATACAGGCCCAGATTCTGGATCTGTTAAAGGCTCTGCGCCATAAATATAAACTATCTATTATATTGATTACCCATGATCTGGGGGTTGTAGCCAATATTGCGGACAGAGTGGCAGTTATGTATGCCGGAGATATTATTGAGATTGGAACCAGCGAGGATATTTTCTATGATCCAAAGCATCCTTATACCTGGGCTCTTTTGTCTTCTCTGCCTCAGGTGGGAGTGAAGGGGACGGATCTGTTCTCGATTCCGGGGACTCCGCCGAATCTGTTTGCGGAGATTAAGGGAGATGCTTTTGCCCCCAGGAATTCCAGGGCGCTTAAGATTGATTTTTTGGAGACGCCGCCGTATTTCCAGGTTTCTCCGACACATAAGGCGAAGACTTGGCTGCTGGATCCGCGGGCGCCTAAGGTGGAGCCTCCGCCTGTGGTGGAGAAGATTCGGAACGGAGGTCTGATTTGATGGAGAGGGAAGTATTATTAGAGGTAAAAGACCTGGAAGTGACCTTTGGAGAGAGAAAAAAGAAATTTAAGGCTGTCAAGAAGGTGAATTTTAAGATTTATAAAGGAGAGACCTTCGGACTGGTAGGGGAGTCCGGCTCAGGAAAGACTACCATCGGGCGGGCGATTATGAGGATCGTTCCGTCGGCAGGGGGGGAGATTCTGTACAAAGGAGATAAGATTAACGGGAAGATTCCGCCTGCTTTGGATCAGAAGGTGATTAAGGAGATCCAGATGATTTTCCAGGATCCTCAGGCTTCTTTGAATGAAAGGGCTAAGGTGGATTATATCATCAGTGAGGGACTTTTGAATATTGAGAAGGGGATCAGTGAGGCGGACAGAAAGACAAGGGTGGAACAGGCTCTTCTGGATGTGGGACTGCTTCCGGAGTTTTCCAGCCGGTTTCCTCATGAGTTTTCCGGAGGACAGAGGCAGAGGATCGGGATTGCAAGGGCTTTGATTATGAATCCGGAGTTTATCATTGCGGATGAGCCGATTTCCGCGCTGGATGTGTCGATTCGGGCACAGGTTTTGAATCTTTTGTCGGATATGCAGAAGAAGAGACAGATAACGTATTTGTTTATTGCCCATGATTTGTCGGTAATGCGGTTTATTACGGACAGGATTGCGGTGATTCATAAGGGACGGATTGTGGAGATGGCGGAGACGGAGGAATTGATTACACATGCGATTCATCCGTATACAAGAGCGCTTTTGTCGGCGATTCCTATGCCGGATCCAAGGCATGAGAGGGAGAAGAAGCTTTTGGTGTATGAGCCGGATATGCATGATTATTCGGTGGAAGGGCCGGAGTGGGTGGAGATGAGGCCAGAGCATTTTGTGTTGGCCAATCGGACGGAGGTTGAGGATTGGAATGAGGTTTTGTGTGGTAAAGGAAGCCATTGGGACGATTTATGAGAAGGCGGCGACGGAGACGGAGTCTAAGGGACAGGTGGTTTCGGCTATTTCGGATGAAGGACTTCACGGGATGCTGATGGAAGTGACAGGAGATGAGGAAGAGGGATATCTGCCGGTGAGGACGTTTTATGGGTATGAGGGGTATATTCAAGAGGCGGATGTACGGTGGTTGAATAGAGATGAGGCCAAAGAGTGGGAGAGGTCGGAATTGAAGGTGGTGGGAGGAGGCTGTGTGGATGTGGTTTCCGTTCCCAGGGTTCAGGGAGTACGGCTTATCAGTCTGGTGAGAGGGAGCATTGTTCAGGTGCTTAAGTGGGATTCGGAGGAAGCGGGATGGGATAAGGTGTGTCTGGCAGACGGGAGAATCGGGTATATGAGAAATCAGTATCTGTGGGGTAAGAAATTTTCACAGGCAGGTGTGTGGGAAGGCAGGGTATGTCAGAGGCAGATTGAGGATGAAGAGAGTTTTAGAAGGGATGTGGCAGAGACGGCGAAAACGTTTCTGGGGACCCAGTATCGTTGGGGAGGAAGGTCTACGGCCGGGATTGACTGCTCGGGACTTACCTCTGTAAGCTATATGTTGAATGGGATTCTGACTTATCGGGATGCGAAGATTGTGGAGGGGTATCCGGTCCATGAGATTGCGAAAGAAGATAAGAAGCCTGGAGATCTGCTGTATTTTCCGGGACATATTGCCATGTATGTAGGGGATGGGATGTATATTCACTCGACGGGGAAGATTGGCAGCGGAGGAGTGGTGTACAACAGCCTTTGTCCTGGAAGCCCGCTGTACAGGCAGGATTTGGCGGACAGTCTGTATGCCGTGGGGAGTATATTTGGAGTTGAAACTGGGAAATAGGGCAGCAGCGCGTAAAGGAGGAAAGGGAAAGGGATATGGATCCGAGATTTACGTTGGAGAAACGGATTGAAGCGGAACTGAAGAGCTATGATGGGACCATGGGGATTTATGCAGATGATTTTCACGGTAATATCATTTCTATCGGTGCGGATGATACATTTGAAACAGCCAGTACGATTAAGACTTATATATTGGCCTGTTTGTTTGATGAGATTGAAAAAGGCAATGCCAGCCTGGAAGATATGCTGGATTACAGAGAGGAGCATGGGACGGAAGGAAGCGGCGTTTTATGCGCGCTGGAGCCCGGAGCCGCGTTTCGGGTAAAAGATGTAGCGACTTTGATGATAATTGTCAGTGATAATATTGCTACCAATATGCTGATTGATTATTTGGGAATGGATATCATCAATGCCTGTATCCGGAAATTGGGGTGCAAAGATACTTCGCTTCATGGCACCCTGCATTTTGACGGCAGCAATAAGCTTGGAACAACCACACCCAGAGACTATGCAAGCATATTTACAAGACTTGCACAGGGAAAACTTATCAGTCCTGTTTCTGATGCAAAAATGATAGAAATTTTAAAAAAGCAGCATTACAACAGCATGATTATCAAAGACTTCCCTCCGGTCTATATGGACATTGACAATACAGACGAGGTATTGATACATGTGGCGTCAAAAAGCGGGAGTATGGATGCTTGCAGAAATGACGGAGGAATTATCTACACACCATATGGACCCTATGTACTGGTTATGTTAAACAAAAATTTCAGCGATGCCATGTACTATCCGGCTCATCCAGCCACTAGATTTGGAGCCAGGGTAAGCCGTATGCTGTTTGACCAGTTTTTGGCCTTGGAAGGAAGGTTTCTCCCGTGATTGAGTACAGTATCATTCACTCCAAAAGGAAAACCATAGCCCTCCAAATCACCAGAGACGGCCAGGTAGTAGTCCGGTGTCCCATGAGGATGCCTGACAGTAAAGCCAGAGAATTTGCCGAAAACCACAAAGAGTGGATAGAGGCAAACTATAGAAAGGTACAGGAAAGAATCTCCAGCAAACCGGTTTTTACAGAACAACAAATAAAAGCCTATCGGAAACAGGCCAGAAAAGTTCTGACAGAAAAAACCATACAGTGGGCAGAAAAGATGGGGGTAGACTATGGAAGAATCGCTATCCGTCAGCAGGCCACCAGATGGGGCAGCTGCAGTGTAAAAGGTAATTTAAACTATAACTGGAAACTGATACTCTTACCAGAAGAGCTGCAGGACTATGTAGTAGTTCACGAGTTGGCCCACCGCACAGAGATGAACCATTCCCCCCGCTTCTGGAGAATTGTAGAAAGAGAGATTCCTGACTACCTTAGCCGAAGAAGACAATTAAGGAATTTTGAGAATTAGAATGGATTTCCAATACAAAAAAATACCATAGAAAGTTAAAAAGAATGACCACAAAATGGATGCTACACACCAAAAAAGCAGATTTTAACGCAATATCCGCTAGGTATCACATAACCCCTATCACCGCCCGAATCATCCGAAACCGAAACGTATGCGGCGATGAATCCATTAGAAAATACCTGTACGGAACCTGGGAAGATCTATACTCTCCCTACCTCCTAAAGGACGCAGAACTGGCTGCCAGGATCCTGTTAGAAAAAATCAAATATCAAAAAAAGATTCGAATCGTAGGTGACTACGATATCGATGGAGTCTGCTCCACATACATACTTTACCGAGCATTAAACCGCCTGAACGCCCAGGTAGATTACGAGATCCCTGACCGGATAAAAGACGGCTACGGAATCAACGAACACATTGTAGAACAGGCAGCAAACGACCATATCGATACTATACTAACCTGTGATAATGGCATTTCTGCCGTTGCTCAGATGTCAAAAGCAAAACAGCTGGGAATGACAGTCATCATCACAGATCACCACGATATCAGCCAGGAAGACGGAGACGATATTCTCCCTCAGGCTGATGCAATCGTAAACCCTAAACAGAAGGATTGCCCTTATCCTTGGAAAGAAATCTGTGGAGCAGTAGTAGCCTATAAACTGATCCAGATTCTTTATGAAAAAGCCAAAGTTCCCCAAAAAGAGTGGAAAGACATGATGGAATTTGCCGCCATTGCCACCGTAGGAGATGTCATGCGCCTTCAGGATGAAAACCGTATTCTGGTGAAAGAAGGCCTGAAACAGATTCCAGGAACCCAAAGCATAGGCCTGAAAAAACTGGTAGACAAAAACAACCTGGATATCAACACATTAAGTGCCTATCACATCGGCTTTGTTATCGGACCATGTCTCAATGCAGGGGGAAGACTGCAGACTGCAAAGCTGGCTCTGCAGCTGCTTCTGTGCCAGGATGAGGAAGAAGCAGACCATATGGCGTTGGAACTGAAAACTTTAAACGACCAGCGAAAAAGCATGACTGCCCAGGGAGTTGCAGAAGCATCACAGCAGGTAGAACAGCAGTATAAAAATGACAAAGTACTGGTTGTCTACCTCCCTCAGTGCCATGAATCCTTAGCCGGAATCATCGCCGGAAAACTGCGGGAAAAATACCATAAGCCGTCCTTTGTCCTGACAAAAGCGGCAGACGGCGTCAAAGGTTCCGGACGCTCCATTGAGAATTATCACATGTTCCAGGCACTGACAGGAGTAAAAGAGCTTCTGACGAAATTCGGCGGTCACCCCATGGCCGCAGGCCTTTCCCTGGAAGAAAAACGGGTGGAAATATTTCGGCAGGAATTAAACAGACAGGCAGAGTTGACAGAAGACGATTTCATTCCCAGGATTTGGATTGACGTTCCGCTTCCTATGAGATACGTGTCAGAAGAACTGATTGCAGAGCTGGAACTTCTGGAACCATTTGGGCAGGGAAATGAAAAACCCCAGTTTGCACAAAAGGATCTGGCAATCCGCAGTGCCAGAGTGGTAGGGAAAAACAGAAATGCGATAAAGCTGTCTCTGGTGACGCCGGAAGGAGTGCCTATGGACGGCATGGTATTCACAGACGGAGATGAATTTTTACAGGAAATGAACGGCAGGAACACCATGGATGCCATTTATTATCCAGGAATCAATGAATATAATGGCAGGCGGAGTCTTCAAATTGTGGTAAAAGAGTGGAGATTCAAATTAAAGTCTTGAACTATAAAAAGCAGCTGCTGCAAAAAGTCCCAGGATGCCAAGGGCAATCCAGCCAATAGCCCGGTCCATGGACAGGCGCATATCCCGCAGCCGGTTTTCCAGTTTTACATTGCGCTCTTCAAAACGCAAATAAAGGTCATCCGAAACTTGAGAAGAAGTTTCATAGTCAGGAATGATGGATGCCGCATCGTCTGGAGACAGGAAAGAAGACCGGGAGACGGAGGCGAAAAGCCTGTCAACCTGAGACGGACGAAGGTTCAATATCTCACCAATCTGCTGAGACGAAAAACCAAGATTGTTATGCAGAAAGAACACGGCTTTCTGTTTTGGCGGCCGCTTTAAAAAGTTTCGAAGAGAATCCGAGACAGAAAAACATACGGATGCCTGCAGAGCGTCCTGAGAAGGAAGCCGCCTGATTTTGCGCAGGTAATAATCCTCACAGGTTTTAGCAGCATAGGAAAAAAGTTTTACGGAAGATTTATCCGCTTCGGAAGGGAAATTGCTGTCTGCACCGGCATAGAGAAATACCTGAAATGTAATTTCTCTGGCAGATTCCCCATGACAGGACAAAAGAAAACAAAAACGGTAAATATCAGGGTACCATTGTTCCAAAAGTTTATCAAAATCAGCGTTTTCTACTGCCATAGGTCTTACCCCTTTCCCCTAAAATTATATATTTGTGAAAATTCTACTTGCATATTACCGCGTTACTGTGTTATAATGGCGCATTATAGCATATTTTCTTTAAGGTTACAAGACAGAAAAGATGCTATTTGATTAAAAATGAGGAGGACAAGCGAGTGAAGAAAAGAATACTATCGTTAGTTATGGCGTCTGTCATGGTATTGTCGCTGGCAGCATGCGGAGGCAAGACAGCAGCACCGGAGACTACGGCAGCAGCTGGTGAGACCACCACAGCGGCAGCAGGTTCCGATGAGACTACGGCAGCTGAGACAGGTGGAGATACGGCACCGGCTACATCATCTGCCAACCCTAACGCAGGAAAGGGCATGTATCCTGGAACATCCAAGAAGGGCAGTATCAGCGCTGAGGTGACTACCATTTCTGTCATGAATCCGATTCTGATGACTTACAACAACGAGTTTTCCGTTGCACGTCATGGATGGGACTGCCTGGTTAAGCTGGATGAGAACAACAATATAACTCCGGCAGCAGCAGAATCCTGGGAGACTTCCGAGGACGGTCTGACATGGACCTTCCACCTTCGCCAGGGATGCAAGTGGGTAGATTCCACAGGTGCGGAGATCGGCGATGTGACTGCCAATGACTTCGTTTTTGCATGGCAGGAGCTTTTGAATCCCGATAACGCTGCAGAGTACTATACCTTTGCAACTGTATTCAAAAACGCACAGAAATATTATGACTACAAATCCGGTGCTTCCACAGAGGAGGTTACTCTGGATGAAGTAGGTATCAAAGCAGTTGATGATTATACCCTGCAGATCGAACTGGAGAATAATCTTCCATACTTCTTACAGTATGTAAAGTTTGAGGTTATGAGCCCGATTTATCAGCCGTTCTATGAGGAAGTTGGCGCAGACAAGTATGGCACAAGCCCGGATACACTGGCATTCAACGGACCGTTCTACATGACCAACTGGGTAACAGAGAGCAGCATTACCATGGCTAAGAACCCATCCTGGTACAATGCAGATGCAGTATCTCTTGAGGAGATCAATTTTGTTAAGTACAGCGACACCAATACAAAATACAACGCATTCCTGGGCGGCGAGCTGGATATCATGGATGTAACCGGCGAGCAGCGTGCGGCATTCGAGGCTGAAGGATATGACGTAAGCTCTTATGTAGGCGGATACAGCTACTTTGCATGGATGAACACTACAGATACTTCCGATTTCAGAAGCGTAAACCTGCGCCATGCAGTAAGCGAGGCTCTGGACCGTAAGCAGCTCATCGATACCGTATTTAAGAATGACAATGAGGTTCCTGCATGTTTGTCGCTGGGTATCTCCGGTGTGAACACTGCCACCTTTGGCGAAGCAGTGGTTGCAGATAACGGCGGACAGCCTCTGTATCAGGCATCAGCCAACCCAGATGCGGCAAAAGAGTATCTGGCAAAGGCTCTGGAAGACTTAGGCTACTCTGATGCAAGCCAGATCAAGATCAGCCTGATGACAAGTGAAGGAACACAGAATGAGCTTCTGTCTCAGGTTATCCAGGAGCAGGTAAGACAGAACCTGGGTATTGAGATTTCTATCGAAGTTCTGACGATTACAGAGTGGAGAGCACGCCGTAACGCACTGGAATTCGACTTCTGCGTAGGCGGATGGGGACCTGACTACAATGACCCGATGACCGATCTGGATCTGATGCTGAGCGGCAACGGAAATAATCATACAGGTTACAGCAATCCGGAATATGATGCTTTGATTGAGTCTACCAAGTCAGAACTTGACCCGGTTGCACGTGAGAAGATCTTTATTCAGTGTGAGTACAAGATTGCCGAGGATTTACCGGTAATCCCGATTTACTGGCGTCATGAAGATTATGTGGCAAGTGAGAAGATGAGCGGCGGCTATCTGCGTCTGCCATTCCAGGCTTACAACCTGATCTACACCACATTGGATGAGTAATTGAATCTGTATCTCCATCTCTGGTAGTGTAGTATAGGATACTAGGGCGAATATATGGAAAGACTTAGAGGAATGGTATAAATAATGGAGTTTAGCCATTCCCTAAGTCTTTTTTCAAAACGTTTTGGAGAGAGCAAAAAACAGAAGGAGGAGTTTATTTTGTTGAAGTATACACTGAAGCGTCTGGGGTACGCGGTGCTGACGCTGTTCGTACTGATCACCTTGACTTTCTTTATGATGCGGATGCTTCCGGGAGATCCGTTTTTGGGTGATAAGACAGTAACCGGTGCGGCGCTGGAAAACATGAAGGCTAAGTATGGCCTGGATAAGCCGGTGATTGTCCAGTACTTTATTTATCTGGGAAACTGTGTACGGGGAGATTTAGGAACTTCCATTACCTACAATAAAGCAGTTATGGATATTATCTCCGAGGCATTCTTGGTATCTGCGGATTTAGGTATCCGGGCTTTGATATTTGCCGTTATAGCAGGTATTCTCTTAGGAATGGTGGCCGCCGTAAAGAGAGGCAGTGCATGGGATTCGATTTCCATGTTCATAGCCATGATCGGCGTGTCGGTTCCCAGCTTTATTATGGGTGCGCTGTTCCAGTATTTCCTGGGCCTTCAGTTGAGAAAATTATTAGGCTTTGCGCTGTTCCCGGTACAGGGGTGGGGTGACTTCTCCAAAACAATTCTTCCGTCCTTTGCGTTGGGGCTGGGGTCTTTAGCCACGGTTTCCAGACTGATGCGTACCAGCATGCTGGATGTGCTGAATCAGGATTATATTAAAACTGCAAAGGCCAAGGGTCTGTCCCAGACCAAGATTATTCTTCGCCATACGGTGAGGAATGCAATTATGCCGGTTCTTACCATTTTAGGTCCCACGGTGGCTTCCGTGCTGACAGGTACCTTTGTTATCGAGAGTATTTTTAATATCCCGGGTTTGGGAAAATACTTTGTAATGAGTATCAAGGATTTGGACTATACGATGATTTCCGGAACTACGGTGTTCTATGGCGCTCTGTTGATTTTGTGTACGCTGGTAGTTGACCTTCTGTATGGTCTGATTGACCCGCGTGTAAAGTTGGAGGGATAACATATGGAACATATTGCGAAGGAAAGATTTGAGTATGTAGGCGAAAATGCCAAGGAGAGGGAGGCTATCAGCCGTCCCAGTCTGACATTCATGCAGGACGCCATGCGGCGTCTGGTTAAAAATAAAGTGGCTTTGGTGTGCGGGGTTGTGCTGATTGTGATGATTATAGCGTCCGTTGCGGCTCCCATGATTTCACCTTTTGATTACAGAGAGCAGCATTACGGCCATACCAATGCTCCTATGATGACAGTCTGCGACCAACAGGACAGCGCCGGATTCGGACATGTGCATATTTTCGGTACAGATACTCTGGGAAGAGATCTGTTTTCCAGGGTATGGATGGGGGGGCGCGTATCCTTAACCATCGCCATTGTCAGTGCAATCATTGACTTTTTCTTAGGTGTTCTCTATGGAGGTATCTCAGGATATTTCGGAGGAACCACGGATATTATTATGATGCGTATTTTGGAGATTATCAATGGAATTCCGTATCTGATTATCGTTATCCTTCTGATGATGATATTGACTCCGGGAATGGGGACCATTATCGTGGCTTATTCTCTTGTAGGGTGGATTCCTATGGCAAGACTTGTAAGAGGCCAGGTGGTAGCACTTAAGGAACAGGAGTTTATATCAGCGGCAGAGGCATTGGGGGCAAAGCCTTCCAGAATCATTATCAAGCATCTGCTTCCAAATACCTTATCTGTTGTTATTGTTCGTATTACTTTGTCAATTCCGTCTGCGATTTTCTCAGAAGCTTATTTAAGCTATGTAGGTCTGGGAGTTCCGCTGCCTATGTGTTCCTGGGGATCTTTGGCCCAGGCAGGTATCGAAAACTTCCGTGTGTATCCGTCTCAGCTGATGATTCCTGCAATCTGCATCAGCTTAACCATGTTGGCATTTAATATGCTGGGAGACGGACTCAGAGATGCATTTGATCCAAAGCTTAGGAGGTGATAGAATGGGAAAACGAGTACTTGATATAGAAGATTTAAGGGTTTCATTTTTTACGTATGCAGGAGAGGTTCAGGCTGTCCGCGGAGTGACGCTCCATGTGGATGAAGGAGAGGTTCTGGCTATCGTAGGAGAATCCGGCTGTGGAAAGTCTGTGACGGCTCAGACCATTATGAAGCTAAACCCTATGCCGCCGGCACAGATTATGGGCGGCAAGTTGCATCTGGGTGAACATGATATTATTGCTGCTTCTGATAAGGAGATGCAATCCATCCGCGGCAAGGATGTGGCCATGATTTTTCAGGATCCCATGACATGTATGAACCCTACCATGCAGGTAGGAAAACAGATTGTGGAGGCCATAAAGCTGCATAAAAAATTGTCAAAGCAGGAGGCTGAGGCGGAAGCCATCCGCTGTCTGGAACAGGTAAATATCCCTAATCCGGAGGAGAGGGCAAAGCAGTATCCTCACGAGTTTTCAGGCGGTATGCGCCAGAGAGCCATGATTGCCATGGCGCTAAGCTGTAATCCCAAGCTTTTAATAGCAGATGAGCCTACCACTGCGTTGGATGTGACGATTCAGGCTCAGATTATGGATCTTTTAAAGACCTTAAAAGAAAAGATTAATACGGCCATCGTGCTGATTACCCACGATTTAGGCGTGGTAGCCGGATCGGCGGACAGAATTGCTGTTATGTACGCAGGCAAAGTGGTAGAAACAGGGGACTGCGGCGATATTTTCTATCGGGGGGCCCATCCGTATACCCAGGCTCTGCTTAAGAGCCTTCCGTCGCCGGATACAACTAAGGAGGAAAAACTGACAGCTATACCCGGTACGCCGCCGGATCTGCTTACTCCTCCCAAGGGCTGTGGGTTTGCGGCCAGATGCAGCCATTGTATGAAGATATGTCAGGAAGAGCTTCCGCCGGAGTTTGACCTTGGAAGCGGGCATACGGCCAACTGCTGGCTTTTACATCCTGACTGTCCGTCACCAGAGGAAAGGGGGGAGAACTGATGGCAGAAGATATTTTAGTACGTGCGGAAGGCCTTTGTAAATATTTTAAGGTAGGCGGAGGGCGGACCCTCCATGCAGTGGAGAATGTGAATCTGTATATCAGAAGAGGCGAGACCCTGGGACTGGTAGGCGAATCCGGCTGCGGAAAGTCTACGCTGGGCCGTACCATGATGGGAATTTATGCGCCCACTAAGGGAAAACTGATTTATGACGGCCAGGAGATGAATCTGAAGAACAGAAACGACAGGTTTAAATTTGCAAAGAAGGCCCAGATTGTATTCCAGGATCCTTATGCTTCTCTGGACTCCCGTATGACCGTAGGCTCTATTATTGAGGAGGGCATGATCATCCACAATATGTATGACGCGGAGAAGAGGAAGGAGCGGGTCGCAAGGCTTTTGGATATTGTGGGCTTGAACAGCGAGCATGCCAGCCGGTTCCCGCATGAGTTTTCCGGAGGGCAGAGACAGCGTATCGGTATTGCAAGGGCACTGGCCATTGAGCCGGAATTTATTGTGTGTGACGAGCCGATTTCTGCTTTGGATGTGTCGATTCAGGCGCAGGTTATTAATCTGCTTCATGAGCTCCAGGAGAGAATGAATCTGACCTATCTGTTTATTGCCCATGATTTGAATATTGTGAAGTATATTTCAGATAGGATCGCGGTAATGTATCTGGGAAGTGTGATGGAACTGGCGGACAGTGATGAATTGTATCAGAATACGCTGCATCCGTATTCCAAAGCGCTTCTGTCAGCGGTTCCGATTCCGGATCCGGAATTGGAGACGACGAAGAAGAGGCAGATTATCTCCGGAGATGTGCCCAGTCCGATTAATAAGCCCAAGGGATGTCCGTTTTCTTCCAGGTGTCCGGAGGTTTGTGATAAGTGCCATGGGAATGTGCCAGAGTTGAAAGAGGTGAAGCCGGGGCATTTTGTGGCTTGTCATTTGGTGTAATAAGAAATGTGTAAGGTCCGCTGTGAGAGGGCGTCATATAATTCCTTACTGGGTACGCTCGCGCTAAGTGGAGAGCGTAGCGGTGCGTAAGGTGCTAAATAGCACCGACGGTCTCCAATTGCCCATACAGGAATTATATGATGCCGTCAATGAAAAGAGAGGCAGAATGGAGAGAATTATGGTTAATCAGGTGATGGATTTTATTGAGCAGTATGATCCGGAAGTGGGAGCGGCTATTAAGGATGAGGCGGCCAGGCAGAGACGGAATTTGGAATTGATTGCGTCGGAGAATATTGTGTCAGAGGCTGTTATGATGACAATGGGAACGGTTCTGACCAATAAGTATGCGGAAGGGTATTCCGGAAAGAGATATTATGGCGGGTGTCAGTGTGTGGATGTGGCGGAGACACTGGCTATTGAGAGGGCGAAGAAGCTGTTTGGATGTGATTATGCCAATGTGCAGCCTCATTCCGGGGCGCAGGCGAATATGGCGGTGTTTCTTGCCATGCTGAAACCTGGGGATACGGTGATGGGAATGAATCTGGATCATGGCGGCCATCTGACTCATGGGAGTCCAGTGAATTTTTCAGGGCTGTATTTTCAGATTGTATCCTATGGCGTTGATAATGATGGATTTATTGATTATGATGAGGTGGAGCGGGTTGCACTGGAATCAAAGCCGAAGCTGATTATTGCAGGGGCAAGCGCGTATGCCAGAACCATTGACTTTAAACATTTTAGGGAGATTGCAGATAAGGCAGGGGCTTATCTGATGGTGGATATGGCTCACATCGCCGGCCTGGTGGCAGCGGGAGAGCATCCAAGCCCTATTCCCTATGCGGATGTGGTGACTACCACCACCCATAAGACTTTAAGAGGGCCCAGAGGCGGCCTGATTCTGGCGAATAAAGAGGCGGCGGAAAAGTTTAACTTTAATAAGGCGATTTTCCCAGGAACCCAAGGAGGACCTTTGGAGCATATTATTGCATCTAAGGCTGTCTGCTTCGGTGAGGCTTTAAAGCCGGAGTTTAAAGAGTATCAGCACCAGATTGTGAAGAATGCTCAGGCTTTGGCGGAAGGGCTTCAGAAACAGGGATTTAAGCTTCTAACAGGCGGAACGGATAATCATCTGATGCTGGTGGATCTGAGAGGAATGGAGATTTCTGGTAAGGAACTGCAGAATCGGTGTGATGAGGTTTATATTACATTGAATAAGAATACCGTGCCGAATGATCCAAGAAGCCCGTTTGTGACTTCCGGTGTCCGGATCGGAACGCCGGCAGTGACTTCCAGAGGCCTGAAGGAAGAGGATATGGATAAGATTGCGGAATGTATCTGGCTGGCAGCTACGGACTTTGAGGCTAAGGCAGATTATATCCGCGGGGAAGTTACGAAGATTTGTGACAGATATCCGATTTACTCCTGCGGGCAATGAGCCAAGTGCCTTGCTTGCACCAGCATTTGGCGAATGCTGCAAGGTATTTCACGGATTGAATGGATGGCTGATAAAGGTTTAATCGTAGGCGCAGCTTTAAGCTGCGCCGTATCTATTTTTAATCTATTTTTGATTGACACGTCTATATTCTGATGGAGTAGTTCCCATATACTTTTTAAATAGAAAAGAAAAATGCTGAACAGAGGAGTAACCACAGCATACGGAAATCTCTTCCAGGGACAGGCTGGTGTGGGTAAGGAAGTGGCAGGCACGGTTTAAGCGGAACCGAAGAAGGTAGGTTTGGATGGATATGCCTTTAAGTTCTTTGAAAATGCGGTACAGGTACGTGCGATCCAGACCGATGTGCTGAGCAATATCCTGAACGGTGATTTTAACTGAATAGCTGCTATTAATATAAGCGATTACCTGCTCTACAAAAAACTCCTTCCGTGAGACAAAATGGTTGGAGTTGTTGTTTGCAATAAGCAGAGAACAAAGGAGGTAAAACTGAGCGATAGCAAAATAGTTGACAGAAAGCAGGCTGGGATCCGCATAGGTAAGCGGTTCGATGATCTGCGCTGTCTTTTCAATGGCATCATAGTGCATCACAGGGGTATCATGTTTTATTCCGCAGAGAGAAAGAAGGGACATGGGAGAGAGGCCTTTGAAACCGATCCAGTAATAGATCCAGGGATTTTTTACATCGGCCTGGTACACCAGAGGGACATTAGGCAGAAGCAGGAAACAGTCTCCTTTTTTCAGATGATATGTTTTCCCGTTAATGGTATAAGTCCCCTTGCCGTCGGTGATGCAGTGAAGGACATAATCTTCGACGATGCGCTGGGTAGAAATATGGCCGGCGCCAGACTCCTGATAGCCGCATTGAAGAATGGCAACAGATTCCTGGGTAGGAAAATGGGGGTTAAAATAGACCATCCGCTTTAAATAAGTGTCCATGTTATGACTCCTTTGTACAAAAATAAACAACATAAATGTAAATAGAAAGATACATGTATGTCTGGTTTGCTTAGGTAAAATTTGATATAAATATACCACGAAGCAATAGAAAAGTATACAAATTTATTTTACTCAAGCATGCAGAGAAAAATAAGTGGAAAAAATCACTAAAAAACAAGGGGTTATTGGTTTGGAATTGGAGGAGAATGCATGAATAAAAAAGTATTATCGTATATCGCATTTGGGAGTCTGGTAGCATCACTTACGGGGGGGGTGCGGGCAAAACAGTACAACCGGGCAGCAGACAGAGGCAGCAAAAACAGAGAATACAACGACAGCAGCGGCAGAAACAGAAGCACATTCGGACAACAGTGCCGGTGAAGAGCAGGCAACAGTAACCTGGTGGACCTGGAGTACAGAAGCAAAGGATGTGTATGAAAAATATGCAAAGATGGTGACAGAGCAATATCCGAATATTGAAGTAAAGTTGGAGTTTATACAGAATGCGGACTATTGGACCAAGCTTCCAATCGCAATTGCAGGAGGCAGCGGTCCTGATATCTATCAGATGACTCGTCCAAGTTTTGAGATGTATGCCGCAACCAATCAGGCAGCAGACTTAAGCGGGATTTTGGAGAGCAATGCCCAGTTGAAGGCCAATCTGGATGCCATGGATAGTGTGCTGGTAGAAGATTATAAATATGACGGAAAACAGTTGGCGATTCCTTACACGGTAGAAAGTACGGCTATTGTATATAATAAGGATATGTTCAAAGCAGCCGGCCTTACGGAGCCTAAGGAGATTGAAGATATATGGACATGGGATGATTTGAGAGAGATGGCTAAGGAACTGACGATTATCGGTGATTCCGTATCCAACAGTCAGTATGGATTTTATTGTGATGTCAATAAGATTCCAAGCTGGGAACTGATGCTCTCCAGAGGCAAATGGATCTTCAGTGACGACGGGGAGGAATGTACACTGGCTGACCCGGAGATTATTGATGCGATGAAGCCCTTTGTTGCCATGTATGTGGAGGATGGGGTATCTCCTACAACGGATGTTGCCAATGCCATGTCTGCCAATGATTTGTTTATGACTGGCAGGATTGCGATGATGGCAGCCGGCAGCTGGAACCTGATTACCTTCTCAAAAATCGAAGGTTTTGAATGGGATTGTGCGGAGCTTCCTCTGGATCCGAAGACAGGTGAGCGCATGTGCTCTTCCAATGTTCTGGGATACATGGTAAACCCAAATACTAAGAACATGGATGCTGTAGGAAAGGTTCTGGAAGTGTTTACATCAGAAGAGGCTCAGAAGGAACTGGCAGCAACCGGTACTTATATTCCGGCAGTTATAGACTCCAGAGACGCTTATTTTGAGATGGAAAATTATCCGGAAAATGCAAAAGCTTTCCAGAGAGCGCTGGGATATGTTCATCCCAACCGCCTGACACAGTTTATTCCGTATCAGGAGTACAACGGATACTACAAAGATGCCATGACAAGTATCTTTAATGGTGATGACTTAGAAACTACATTCCAGCAGCTGCAGGATAAAATCAACGGTGTGATGGAAGAAAATAAGAAAGCTGCTCAGTAATAAAACGCCCCAAAACATAAGGAGGTGCTGGAAATAATTTTTCGAATCCGGCGCCTCCATTCTAAACCTCCATGCACCCGGCTGCGGACGCACCGCCACCCATGAAAGTCAGGCGGGTACACTTGGCATACCTGAATTCATACCGCCTATTCGGCGGTGGGACTTTTATAGTAATCACAGGGTATCCCCATTATCAAGGAAAGGAGTTCTATGAAAGCAAAAAGGATGACTCTCAGAGAAAAGAAGGAACTGCGTATCGGTCTGATTGTGATTTCACCCTGGATTATCGGGTTTGTCTGTTTTATGCTGATTCCTTTGATTTATTCATTTTTTGTTAGTTTTACAAATTACAGCTTTTTATCGTCTCCTCAGTTTGTCGGTCTGCAAAACTACATCACCATGTTTGCAGGGGATGAGCTGATATGGAAATCTTTGGGAATTACGTTTGCCTATGCAATCATTGCGGTTTCCAGTCAAATGGTGGTAGGATTTCTTATTGCACTGCTTTTGAATTCCAAGGTAAAAGGCATTGCTTTTTTCAGAGCAATTTTTTATATTCCTACTCTGGTAGTGATAGTAGCAACCTCTCTTCTGTGGAAGCAGATATTGGATTCGGACTTTGGAATTTTGAATTATCTTCTGGGACTTGCAGGTATTAAGAGAGTAAGATGGCTGTCAACTACACCTACGATACTGGCAAGTCTGGTGATTATCCATCTGTGGGGCTGCGGAAAAAGTATGATTATCAATCTGGCTGGTATGCAGAGTATTCCTACACAGCTTTATGAAGCGGCAACGGTGGATGGATGCACAAAGGCAAGGCAGGTATTTTCTATCATGATTCCCATGATGTCCCCTACTATTTTCTTAAATCTGATTACCGGAATCATATCTGCATTTAAAACATTTACCATGGTTCAGGTTCTTACGGATGGAGGTCCCAATAATGCCAGCCTCTTTTACATGCTGTATCTGTGCAAAAATGCATTCCAGTATTACAGAATGGGTTATGCCAGCGCCATGTCGTGGTTCTTGTTTGTTCTGGTGGCGGCATTGACACTTCTGGTATTTAAGACTTCTAAATCCTGGGTGCATTATGAGGGATGATAGATAAGGAGAAAACTATGGGGACAAAAAAGAAGAATAACATCGTTAAAGGAATCATATATGTGTTGCTGGTGATACTCAGTATTATTTTCATGCTTCCTATTATATGGCTGTTTGCCAATTCATTGAAGTCTCATGAACAGATTTTTGCGTTCCCTCCGGTTTTTTTCAGTGGAACATTGCACTGGGAGAATTTTAAAGAGGCATTTACGTTTAATTCCCTGCCATTTGGAAGATTTTTGCTTAACTCAACGTTTATTACTGTGATTTCCATGTTTGCCTCTGTGCTGTCCTCTGCTCTGATTGCCTTTGGTTTTTCAAGGATACGGTGGAGAGGCAGGGACGTGATTTTCTATATTGTGGTTATCACCATGATTATTCCTCAGGAAATACTTATAACCCCGCAGTTTATGCTGTATAATAAGCTGGGACTTTTGGATACCTATATTCCGTTGGTTCTTCCCTGGTTTTTCGGAAGGCCATTCTATATTTTCATTATGCGTCAGGCCATGATGGGAATCCCAAGGGAGCTGGATGAGTCAGCCAAGATTGACGGATGCAGTACATTACAGCTTTTTTGGAAGATTATTATTCCTCAGAGTAAGGCATCTCTGATTGCAGCGGCTATCTATGCCATGCAGGATCAGTGGAACAGTTATCTGGAACCTATGGTATTTATTAATTCTTTAGAGAAACTTCCTGTGTCCGTAGGATTATCATACTTCAGCAGTATGTACAGTACTCAGTGGCAGCTGGTATCTGCAGCAGCGATTATTGTGGCATTGCCGCTTTTAGTGTTGTTTGTGTTCTGTCAGAAGTATTTTATTCAGGGCGTAGTGGTTTCAGGAGTAAAAGGATAAGAAGTATAATCTTAAGGAGGCATTATGAAACTGCATTTTTATGGAACAGGCGCATCCGAAGGGGTTCCGGCTATTTTTTGCAGGTGTAAATACTGTGAGAGAATAAGAAAAACAGGGGGACGAGATTTCCGAAGCAGGACCAGCTGTCAGATTGATGACAACCTGATGATTGATTTTTCGGCAGATATCTTTGCTCATATGTGCTATGGAGGGCTGGATATGAATCAAATTGATTATCTGATGATTACTCATGCCCACAGTGATCATTTTTATCCTGAGGAATTAATGCATATTGCACCGCCGTTTTCCATGTCCCCTGTCCCTAAAAAGCTGACAGTGGTGGGAAATCCCACGGTATGTGACAAGCTGAAAGAGCTGGGAGCAGAGGAGATATCGGAGTATCTGAAAGTGATCTGCATCAGAAATCTTGAGGAAATGGCTATGGGGAATTTCTCTGTGAAGGCACTGCCGGCAGACCATGACAATACACAAGAATGTCATCTGTACATTCTGAGAAAGGGCGGAAAGACGCTTTTGTATGCCCATGATACAGGATATTTTTTGGAGGAGACCTGGAAGGCGCTGGAGAGTGAACATCTTGACGGAGTGGTTCTTGATTGTACCTGCTGCAATGGACCGTCGTATTTTAAGAATCATATGGGATTTGAGGATGATTTAAAGATACAGAGCCGGATGATGGAGCATGGAATGACAGATGAAAAAACGGTTTTTGTGGCGACACATTTTGTACATACTTATGGACCGATTCAGGATGAAATGGAACAGGCGTTTCAAAAGTATGGGTTTATAGCAGCCTATGACGGGATTGATGTGGACATTTAGATTATGATGGAAGAAAGGCTTTGCTTAATGTATTAGGAGTAAATGTGACAGAACTTGATAAAATTAAAGAGTGACAGGAAAAGAATACAGGAAAAAGCAGCCAGCGCGGACATTAATCCGGCTGGCTGTTATCTTTTTCATTCAGATAGTTCTTGGCATCTTTAAAGAAACTTCCCACGATCAACAACATGATAATCCCTACAGGAAATGCGGCGATGATGGAGACGGTCTGCAGGTTTGCCATGGAGTTTTCCGAAAAAATCAGGGCAACGGGAAACAGCATCAGCAGAACAGCCCAAAACAGCTTTACATTTTTGTGGGGCTCTGCGCCGGAGGGAAGGGCTTTGTAGGAATAGGTGGAGGCGACCATGGTCAGTGCATCAAAGGATGTGGAGTAAAATGCAATCATGGTAACTGCCAAAAGCACCAGCCCGGCCCGGGACCAGGGCAGAGTTTTCATTATGGTGATGATAATTTGATATAAGTCGCCTGAAGCCTGGTATAGTGAGATTAAATCCAGGGTATTGGTGACCTGGAGGTTCAGTCCGTAATTCCCAAGAATGATAAAGGAGGTAAAGGTTCCGGATAATCCCCAGAAATATCCGCCCAAAATTGTCTGCCGGATGGTTCGGCCTTCGCTGATGGAACCGATGAAAAACGGAGTTGCCACACACCATACCATCCAGTAGGCCCAGTAGAAGATGGTCCAGTTTTGTGGAAATGAGGAGGTGCGCAGGGCATCGGTCCAGGTAGACAGGGCAATAAAGTTCTGTGCCAGGTTGCCGATAGCTGTGATTCCAGTTTCCAATATGTATCTTGGTTTGCCGCCTCCCAGAAACACATAGAGAAGCAGGGCAAAGAACAGATAGGTGCAGGAAGCCGCCAGACGGGAGATTCCCTTCATACCGAAATAAACCGTTACGGTATAAGTGATGCCAATGACAAGCAAGATGGCAATGGTCAGCAAATTGGACTGAGGAATATGGAATACCTGACTGACAGCCATGGAAAGCAAGGGCGTGGCAAGAGAAAATGTGGTGGCAGTTCCCGCAAGTAAGGCAAAAACCGCCAGCAGATCAATCAACTTTCCGGCAAAGCCATCTACATATTTTCCAAGGACAGGACGGCAGGCCTCGGAATACTTCTGCTTGTCCCGCTTGCGGACATGGAGCATAAAACCGAAAGCTGAGGCCAGAACCAGATAGAAGCCCCAGGGAATGGGGCCCCAGTGAAACAAAGGATAGGTGGAAGCCCAGTCCTGAACGCCTCCCATCTGTTCAATCCGGCCTTCACCGGCATAGAGAATCCATTCACATAGAGAATAAAAAAGAATATCCGCCGCCAGGCCGGCTGTAAACATCATGGAACCCCATTGAAAGGGAGAGTATTTGGGTTTTGACAGGCTGCCCAGCCGTATGGAGCCGTATTTGGAAAACGCGATATAAAGAGAGCACAAAAACATACCCAGTCCAATCAGAAGGTAGTAGCTTCCAAACTCATTTCCTAAAAAGAAACGGATAGAGGCCAGAATATTGCCGGAACGCTCCGGGGTTATAACAAATAAAATACACAAAAGTAAAATGCAGACAAAAGGAATCAGGGTGGTAATCCAATCCAATTGGCAGCGCAAATTGGAGAGAGATGTATTGGATGTCGTATGTTTCATAAGAACCTCCGTGTTCAAAAAAAGTAGTTTTTAATTTATATTGAACATAATAGCACTAAGGATTCGAAAATGCAACAGGAAAGTGGAAAATTTTTCGGAAATAAAAACTTTTCAGGTAAAATATGAGAATGTTGGGAATTGCAAAAGAATTTGAAGCATATGTTTAGAGCAGAAGCAGCGATGGAGGAAGGCATGGGATGGAAACCAATCATGAGCCAAAACTGATAAACCTTATTATTGCCTTAGAGTCAGTGCTTCTGCTGGCTTTTTTATTTTTGCTTACACCCATTGGGAGGAGCATGTCTGTCAGCGGAACCGTGTCAGAGACAAAAGAGAAGGGAAAAGAGGAAAAGACATTTATTAAATGGGTTGATTTTGATGTGACAAA
>CAJUPP010000041.1 GCA_910588325.1 uncultured Hungatella sp. | reverse complement strand
TAACGAAGGAAAAGGTTTTGAGCAGCAGATAGAGATGTACCATCAGGGGACAACCTTGAGTGTCAGGAAGCTGAATATAAAGACCATTGGAGAACTGAAAATTGTTTTGCCGGATATGGAAAAACAAAGGACAATAGGTAATATATACAGGCAGTCAATTATACAAAATGATTTATTGGTAAAGCAGGCAGAGGATATAAGAAAATTTATGATGGCATTGATACGCAGGATGGAGGAAGATTAGTTATGGCTGAAGGGAAAGACTTGTTACAGGTATTGTGGAGCGGCGCAGATGTGCTTAGAGGGAAAATGGATGCAAATGAGTACAAAACTTATCTTTTAGGACTGGTTTTCTATAAATATTTATCAGATTCCTATCTGGCAAAGGTCTATGACCTTATCAAAGACGAAAGTCCGGACAGCCTTGAAGATGCGCAGCGTGTGTATGAAGATGTAATGAAATCAGATGATGCCAAAGAACTGCTGAGTGAAATAAAGAAATCAAAGCATTATACCCTTGACCCTGACATGACATATATAAGCATGTTACATGCTGCTAAAAATAATTCATTTAACAGAGAAAAACTGCAGGCGGCTTTTAACCGCATAGAGGAGTCTGATGAATTATTTAACGGCTTATTTGCGGATGTGGATTTATATTCGAATCGGCTTGGTACCGGTGATCAGAAGCAGAGCGCCACAATTGCGGAGGTCATCAAAGTATTGGACGGCGTTGACATTATCCATACGGAGGGAGATGTCCTTGGCAATGCGTATGAGTATCTGATCGGTCAATTTGCATCTGAAACAGGGAAAAAGGCCGGGGAGTTTTATACGCCCCATGGCCCTGCACAGATTCTTTGCAGGATTGCCATATCCGGTCAGGAAGAGAAAAAGGGATTACAGGTATATGATCCGTGCATGGGCTCCGGCTCGTTGATGCTTAGCTGCAGAAATTACTCAAAACAGCCGGATTACATTAAATATTATGGCCAGGAGCTTATGCCGTCAACTTATAATCTGGCGCGTATGAATATGTTTCTCCATGGAGTCCTGCCTGAAAACCAGCATTTGCGAAACGGAGATACTCTTGATGCTGACTGGCCCACAGATGAAGAAACAGAATTTGATGTTGTGACCATGAATCCGCCCTATTCGGCGAATTGGTCTGCCGCAGAGGGATTCAAACAGGATGAGCGGTTTATGGACTATGGGGGGAAGCTGGCTCCTAAGTCAAAAGCGGATTATGCTTTTTTACTGCATGGATTCTATCATTTAAAACAGACAGGTACCATGGCCATTGTTCTTCCCCATGGCGTTTTATTCAGGGGAGCGGCAGAAGGAGCAATCAGGGAGATACTTCTCAAGAATGGGTCAATCTATGCCGTGATTGGGCTTCCGTCAAATATGTTTTATAACACTTCTATTCCAACCTGCATTGTGGTATTGAAAAAGCATAGAGAGGGAAGGGATGTATTGTTTATTGATGCGTCCAAGCTGTATGAAAAGGAAAAGAAGCAGAATGTCATGCGTGAGGAACATATTGACCGGGTGTTGGAGTTGTATAACGACAGAAAACCGGTAGATAAGGTGGCTTATCTGGCATCTTTTGAGGATATTAAGGCAAATGATTATAATCTGAATATTCCAAGATATGTAGATACCAGTGAGGAAGAACCGGAAGTGGATCTCAGACAGCTTTCCGCATCTATGAGGGAGACAAACAGGGCCATCAAAGAGGGCAATGACGCTTTGCTTAAAATGCTTGGGGAATTGACTTTTGCAGATTCTGAAACGAGGGATGCTGTTGAAGAATTTATCCGTGTTCTTAAGGAGGTGTAATTGTGGCAAATACACCGAAGATAAGGTTTAAGGGATTTGCGGATGCTTGGAAATGGCGTAAACTGTCAGATTTATGTGTGTCTCTTGAGTATGGGCTTAATGCCGCCGCAAAAGAGTTTGACGGAAAAAATAAATACATTCGAATAACAGACATTGATGATACCAGCAGAGAGTTCTCCCTCGCTGATCTTTCTTCACCTGATATTTGCTTAGAAGGAATGTCAAAGTATTTGCTTTTAAACGGCGATATTGTTTTTGCCCGAACTGGCGCAAGTGTCGGAAAAACCTATATTTACAAAGAAAAAGACGGTGTTGTGTACTTCGCAGGTTTCCTTATTCGTGCAAAAATCAATCAGGACAATGATGCCGAGTTTGTGTTTCAGAGCACTCTGTCAGCAAATTATGAGAAATATATCCGTATCACGTCGCAAAGGTCTGGACAGCCAGGTGTAAACGCACAAGAGTACGGTGGATACCCGCTTTTAGTTCCTCGAAAAGAGGAACAGCAAAAAATAGGGTACTTTCTGCGCGGACTTGACCACCTTATCAACCTTCATCAGCGTAAGTGTGATGAGGCAAAAGAATTGAAGAAATATATGTTGCAAAAAATGTTCCCACAAAACGGAAAGAAAATTCCGAAGATTCGATTTGCAGGCTTTACTGATGATTGGGAACAGCATAAGCTGGGAGAGGCAGGACAAACCTATACGGGATTGTCGGGAAAAACGAAAGAGGATTTTGGACACGGACAAGCTCGATTTGTAACATACATGAATGTCTTTTCAAATCCAGTCAGCGATCCTGAGATGACTGAGCCAATAGAAATTGATCCAAGGCAGAATGAGGTTCAGGTTGGCGATGTGTTCTTTACAACCTCCTCAGAAACACCAGAAGAGGTGGGGATGTCCTCCGTTTTGCTTGAAAAACAGGGTACAACGTATTTGAACAGTTTTTGTTTTGGTTTTCGTCCAACAGAACAGTTTGACAGCTATTTCCTTGCCTATATGTTGCGCTCTGAACCCATAAGGGAGCAAATAATTCTGCTGGCACAGGGAATATCAAGATACAACATATCAAAAAACAAGGTTATGGAAATAACTGTTTCAGTTCCATCACTTAATGAACAGAGATATGTTGGAAAATATTTCCGCAACCTCGATTACCTCATCACCCTCCACCAGCGTAAGTTTGATGAATTAAAAGAAGTAAAGAAATTCATGCTGCAGAACATGTTCCCACAGAAAGGATAGCTTATGGCAGAATTAGAATCCGTAATGGAAAAGAAATTGATTGACCAGCTTTGCTGTGATGAGTCTCAATGGACCTACAGGCCTGATATCAGAACAGAGAACCAGCTATGGAATAATTTTAAATACATTCTGGAACAGAATAACAAGGCGAAGCTTAACGATGTTCCGCTCAGCGATTCCGAGTTTGCCAAGATTAAGAATGATTTATCCCACGCTTCCTTTTATGATGCCGGAAAATGGATGGCAGGAGAAAACGGTAAAGTATATGTCCACATCCAGCGCGGAAATGAAACGCTGCATCTTATGGTGATAAATAATGAGCATGTGGCTGGCGGCTCCAGTGTGTATGAGGTTATCAATCAATATCAGGCTTTTAAGTCAGAGGATGCAGAGGGAGACAGAGACCGGCGTTTTGACGTAACGCTTCTGATTAATGGGATTCCCTTCATCCATATTGAACTGAAAAATAAAGAGCATTCCTACATGGACGCCTACCGCCAGATTAAGAAATATATTGCAGAGGGCAAGTTCCACGGCATTTTTTCAAATGTGCAGATGTTTGTTGTAAGCAATGGTGCAGATACAAAGTATTTTTCTGCTGCCAGAGATACGGAACTAAACAAAAAATTTATCACAGGATGGCTTGATAAGGAAAATCATCCTGTCTGTGATTATATTGAGTTTGCCAGGGCCGTTCTCAAAATACCGGAAGCCCATGAGATGATTACCAGATATACGGTTCTTGATAACGATAAAAGGAAACTTTTGATACTGCGTCCATATCAGATTCATGCCATTGAAGCAATGCGTGCAGCATCAAAGCAGGGAAAATCCGGGTTTATCTGGCACACCACAGGCTCCGGCAAAACAATGACTTCCTACAAAGCTACAAGAAATCTGCTGATGGACATTCCGTCAATCGAGAAAACAGTATTTCTCATTGACAGGAAAGACCTTGATATGCAGACGAAAATGGCTTTTCAGTCCTACGCGGATAATGATACCATTGAGGTGGATGATACGGACTATGTGGATTCCCTTATCCAAAAGATGTCAGATGACAACCGCCAGATGATAGTAACCACTCGTCAGAAGATGCAGATTATGGTAAACCGGCGCCTGAAGGAAGGGACGAAACGGTACGAAAAAATGAAGTCCTTAAAGGTCGCTTTTGTTGTGGATGAATGTCACAGAGCCGTAACGCCCCAAACCAA
This sequence comes from uncultured Hungatella sp., assembly GCA_910588325.1. GTDB lineage: Bacteria > Bacillota > Clostridia > Lachnospirales > Lachnospiraceae > UBA3402. The sequence continues at coordinate 29,175 of CAJUPP010000041.1, read as the reverse complement.
AAGAGACCTTGAAACATTTTTTACCAACTCCTTGTGGTATGGTTTTACGGGAACCCCTATTTTTGATGAAAACAGTTATGAACGGAAGGGCGATCTGCCGCAGACTACAGAGCAGATGTACGGTGAATGCCTGCATAGCTATACCATTAAAGAAGCCATCCATGACGAGGCGGTTTTGGGATTCATGGTTGAAAATCTTGGGGCCAAAGATTTAAGCGATGATGAGGCAAAAAAGGTATATGAAACAGAAGAACATATGCGGAAAGTCCTGAATGTTATTTTGAATCAATCCTACGACAAATTTGGTATGAACAATGACAAAGGCAGAACTTACGAGGCAATATTGACAACCGGTTCCATTGAAAGGGCACAGAAATATTATGATTTGTTAAAGAAGGTAAAAGAAGGGAAAGATAAGCTGAAAATTTGCGATACCGTACATAAAGCGCTGCCGGATTTTCCTAAATTTGCCATAACCTATTCCCTGTCGGAAAATGAAGAAGCTTCCACAATCAATCAGAATAAAATGAAGGAAGCGTTAAAAGATTATCAGGAAATGTTCGGCACCAGTTATCAGATAGATGCCATAAATGCCTACAATAACAATCTTAATGAACGGTTGGCAAGAAAGGAGAAAAAGTATCTGGACCGAAGCCAGCAGCTTGATTTGGTGATTGTGGTTGACCGGCTTTTAACCGGGTTTGACGCCCCCTGCCTGTCTACGCTGTTTATCGACAGACAGCCCATGGCCCCGCAGAATATCATTCAGGCATTTTCCCGTACCAACAGACTTTTTGATTATGCAAAACTGTACGGGCAGATTGTAACCTTTCAGGCTCCCAGAGAGTATAAAGATGCAATTAATAAGGCGCTCAGGCTGTATTCCCGCGGAGGCGACGGCAAGCCCATAGCAGAGGATTGGGATGATGTGAAAACATCCTTTTCCGTATCACTGAAAGCAATCCGTAATCTGGCACAGACACCTGAGGACATAGCGGGACTGTCCCGAAAGCAAAAGAAGGCATTCATTCATCTTTTCAGAGCATTGGACCATGATTTTGCGCACCTGAAATCTTTTTCGGTTTACCAGCCGTGTGTACTGGATTCCCTGGGATTTTCCGAAGAAGAATATGAAAATTATGCGGCAATGTATAAGAATGTGATGGAGGAGCTGAAAAAACCGGATGACAACCAGAACCCGGATGAAGAACCTGTATGGGATGATTATGATTTGGTGGCCTACAGCAAACTGAGGATTGATTTTGAGTATATTGTAGAATTGCTGCGAGGGGTTATGGAGTCTTTCGAACAGTCACAAGATGATTTTAACAAGGCTGAATTTGAAACCAGAATAAGAACCATAAAAGAGATTATAACAGAATTTGCAGGCGACAATCCGAAATTAAGTGCATTGCTTATGCAGGTTGTGAATGGGATTGAAAAGAATAAAGAAAGATTTCTGGGACAGGATATTTCTGTTATTATCAATCAGATGCGCTATGCTGTTATTGATGAGGAGATTAAGAAATATGCAGAAAAATGGTATTTGGATTTTGAGGATGTCAAGTATGAGGTTCTTCATTTCAGGGACGGTGAACTTGCAAATGAGAATAAATTAAAGGACAGTGCAGATTATGGGGCTTATAAGGAAGAAAATGAAGATGCACTGTCTAAACTCAAATTCAGGATACGGATGATTGATGAGTTTAAGAATGATCTTATGCCGGAGATTGCTCCGTTAGTTGATTGAGGATGAGACAGTGCATCTGGCAGGAGAGGAGCAGGCCTATGACAAAGAATAATAATGATAAAACCAATGTGATGCGCATTTTGGACAGTAAGAAAATGGAATACACAGCACATACCTACGAGCCCGATGCCGCTATGAGCGGCGAGGAGATAGCAAGGCTTCTTGGAGAGGATGCGGATAAGGTTTTCAAGACGCTGGTTACTCAGGGAAAATCCGGGCAGTATTATGTGTTTGTGGTTCCGGTAAAATCGGAACTGGACTTGAAGAAAGCTGCAAAGGCAGTGGGCGAGAAAGCTGTCAGCATGATAAAGCAGAAAGAACTTCTGCCGCTTACAGGCTATGTCCACGGGGGCTGCTCCCCCATTGGGATGAAGAAGCAATTTCCGACCTTCATTCATGAAGCAGCAAAGCAGTATGAGAAGATGTTCGTGAGTGCAGGCAGGGTCGGATTTCAGATTGAATTATCGCCGCAGGCTCTGGCATCTGTGACAAGATGCCGTTTTGCCGACATAACGGAGGAGGGCTTATGATCAAGGCAGTCAGAGAGGATATGGTGGAGGGAATGCAGGCCTTTTATCTGTGCATCGACTCACCATGGCAATATTCGAAAGCTGGTGGGAGGCACTTCCAAAGGGCGCCCGGCGGCAGACTTTTAAAGTAACTCATGAGAGAAGTTAACGTTGATTCCGTATGGAGCATGTCTGGTTGCTGTACATTATTGAGAAAAAATATCATTTACTCATATTGACAATCCTTGGTAGTTAGAATATACTAACATATGGTTAGCGATAAATAACCATCAATAAAACACCATAGAAAGAAGGAAATATGATGCCGTTATCAATGGTAAATGCAGGAGAACCCAGTGTGGTGAGAAAGGTTGGCGGAAAAGAGGAGACCAGAAGATTTCTGGAGAATCTGGGATTTGTAAACGGGGCCCAGGTAACCATCGTGTCTGCTACCAACGGAAATATGATTATCAATGTAAAGGACTCCAGAGTTGCCATAGGGAAGGATATGGCAAACAAGATTATGGTGAATTAAAAAGTAGTTTGATACAGGTCTGAACCTGCGGCTGGAAAGCGGGGGAGATGGCCTGGAATATATGGTAGGAAGGGAGGAGATGTCATGAAAACTCTTAGAGAAGTTCCGTGCAATCAGACGGTAAAAGTGGTGAAGCTGACCGGCGAGGGCCCGGTAAAGAGAAGAATCATGGATATGGGTATCACAAAAGGAGTGGAAGTCTTTGTAAGGAAGGTTGCACCTTTAGGGGATCCGGTGGAAATCACGGTAAGAGGATACGAGCTGTCGGTCCGCAAGGCGGATGCCGAGATGATTCAGGTGGAATAGTTAGCATAAACTAATTTACAACATGTTTTGTAGAAAACAAAATGCTGACAGGAAAGCATTCGGATGGATGATATGAAAAAGGATGCTGACAAGGAGGAGAAAACAATGGCGCTTACAATCGCATTAGCGGGTAATCCAAACAGCGGTAAGACTACATTATTCAATGCCCTGACCGGTTCCAACCAGTATGTGGGAAACTGGCCGGGGGTTACGGTGGAAAAGAAGGAAGGAAAACTGAAAGGGAATAAGGATGTGGTGATTGCAGACCTTCCCGGTATTTATTCCCTGTCCCCCTATACATTGGAGGAAGTGGTAGCAAGAAACTACTTGATAAATGAAAAACCGGATGCTATTTTAAATATTGTAGACGGTACGAATATTGAAAGGAACCTGTATCTTTCCACACAGCTTATGGAACTGGGGATTCCGGTGGTCATGGCTGTGAATATGATGGATATTGTAAGGAAAAACGGGGACCAGATTCATATTGAAAAGCTTTCCCAGAGATTAGGTTGTCAGGCAGTGGAGATTTCTGCTTTGAAGGGGGACGGCATTCAGAAGGCTATGGATATGGCAGTGCAGCTGGCCAGGAGTAAGAAGGCCATGGAGCCGGTTCACACCTTTGCGTCCAACGTGGAAGATGTGCTGGATTCTGTTGAGGATAAGCTGGGCAATCAGGTTCCAGAAGAGCAGAAACGGTTCTTTGCCATCAAATTGCTGGAAAAGGATTCTAAGATTACAGACCAGTTAAAGAATGTTCCCGACGTGTCCCAGGAGATTGCCGAACTTGAGAAGGAAATGGATGACGATACAGAGAGTATCATTACCAATGAGCGTTATGTTTACATATCATCCATTATCGGTGAGTGTTACAAGAAAAAAAAGACAGCCGGACAGATGACCACCTCTGACCGGATTGATAAATGGATTACCAACCGTATTCTGGCTTTGCCTATCTTTGCAGCGGTTATGTGGCTGGTATATTATATATCCGTCACGACGGTGGGAGGTTTTGTGACAGACTGGACCAACGATGTACTGTTTGGGGAGATTATCCCTCCGGCTGTGGAGGGGGTTCTGGCGGCTCTGAACTGTGCGGATTGGCTGCAGGGGCTGATTCTTGACGGAATCGTAGCCGGTGTAGGCGCCGTGTTGGGATTCGTTCCCCAGATGCTGGTGTTGTTTATCTTCCTGGCATTTTTGGAAGGATGCGGGTATATGGCTCGCGTGGCATTTATTATGGACCGTATTTTCCGGAAATTTGGTCTGTCCGGAAAGTCCTTTATCCCTATGTTAATCGGAACCGGATGTGGAGTTCCCGGGGTTATGGCTTCCCGTACCATTGAGAATGACAGAGACAGGAAAATGACGATTATAACCACCACATTTATCCCCTGTGGTGCGAAGCTTCCGATTATCGCTTTGATTGCAGGCGCCATATTCGGCGGCGCTTCCTGGGTTGCTCCCAGCGCCTATTTCGTGGGGATCGCGGCGATAGTCTGTTCTGGTATTATTTTAAAAAAGACGAAGATGTTTTCTGGAGAACCGGCCCCTTTTGTTATGGAACTTCCGGCATACCATATGCCTACCGTGGGAAGCGTACTGCGCAGCATGTGGGAGAGAGGATGGTCCTTTATTAAGAAAGCAGGAACCATTATCCTTCTTTCGACTATTTTAGTATGGTTCACCTCGTATTTCGGATGGGTGGACGGCCAGTTCAGAATGCTTGAGACCATGGAGCTGGATCACAGTATTCTGGCAGGAATCGGAAATGTATTTGCATGGATTTTCAATCCTCTCGGATGGGGTGACTGGAGAGCTACTGTGGCGGCTGTCACAGGTCTGGTTGCCAAGGAGAATGTAGTAGGAACCTTTGGAATTCTGTACGGCGTGGAAGAAGTGGCAGAAGACGGAATGGAAATCTGGGGAAGCCTGGCGGCAAGCATGGGCGCGGTGGCAGCATATTCCTTCCTGGTGTTCAATCTGCTTTGTGCTCCGTGTTTCGCAGCTATGGGAGCTATCAAACGTGAAATGAATAATACCAGATGGTTTTTATTTGCAATCGGTTATCAGTGTCTTTTGGCATACGTTGTGTCACTGTGCATTTATCAGATTGGAAGCCTGATTATGTATGGAAAGTTCGGAATCTTTACGGTCATTGCATTTGTTCTGGTCATCGGGTTTGCATATCTTTTGTTCAGGCCGTATAAGGAAAGCAGTACTCTGGAAATCAATGTGAGAAGTGTCTCAAAGGCAAGATAAGGCAGTGACAGATTCTGATAGGCAGTTTGCCGGGATGCCGGATTTATCAAGTTACTGGTTTGGTTTTGGCAATGCTACAATAGAGTGACCAAAGGTTAAGAAGGTAAGAATTCAGGAGGCTGAAAATGGGAACATTTATTGTATTAGCAGTATTGTTATTAGCAGTAGGCCTGGCTGTGGGAAGCATGGTCCGTGATAAGAAGAACGGAAAGTCTCTCCAGTGTGGCGGCGACTGTAAATATTGCGGCGGATACTGCCATCAGAAAAAGGGATTGGAAGGAGAAGAAAAGCATGGGTAATGTGCTGATTATCGTGCTGCTTGTGCTGGTTATTGTATTCTCCGTGAAAAATTCTATAAAACATTTCCGCGGAGAAGGAGGCTGCTGCGGCGGAGGCGGCAGCGGTATCACGAAGGCGGATATTCCGGTGAAAGTGTTGGAAGGAGAGAAAAAGGGAGAACTGCTTATATCCATTTCCGGTATGCATTGTGACCATTGTGCTTACAGTGTTACAAAAGCCATAAACCGGATTGACGGTGCCTCTGCAGATGTTGACTGGAAGAAAAAACGGGCGGTTGTTTCTTACGACAGAGAAGTTTCCAGGGAGGCAATCCGCAACGCTGTGGCAGGAGAAGGGTTTGAAGTTGTGAAGATAGAAGGCTGAAAACCCCTGGAACTTGGAAGAGGTAATGGAATGTTGACTGAAAGACGGCAGGAACTGCTGTGGCTGGGGAGGAGGAATCGGTATGTCAGCACAGGACAAGAAAGCCTATATTATACAGGAATTGAAAAAGAATGGTTGTAGAATCACGAATCAGAGAAAATTGTTGATTGATATTATTTTGAAGGATGAGTGCTGCTGCTGTAAAGAGATATACTACCAGGCGGCCAAGAAGGACCCGTCTATCGGTATGGCTACGGTTTACCGTATGGTGAAGACTCTGGAGGAGACAGGGCTGATACAGAGAAAAAATATGTATCGGATTGAGCCGGTGGAGGCGTCGGCTTGAAGAGAAGAGCCGCCCAAAAAGCGGGAAGACATGAAAAAAGAGGATACGGAGCTGTGACATAAAAAGAGCGGGAAAAAGATAAACAGAGAAAACAGATTAGAAGAAGACTGCGGAATGCTTCAGATGATGAAGGTATTCCGCAGTTTTTATGTGTGAAAGCTAAAGGACGGACTTTATACAACCAATCAAACAGAGTACTGGTTGCCGGCGGCGGCCTTGTATGCTATGATACCTTCGGAGGGAGAAAAATGAGAACAAAGCTGGAAGTATGTGTTGATTCGGCAGAGTCTGCCATATCTGCGCAGGAAGGAGGCGCAGATTGTCTGGAGGTTTGTGCAAACCTGATTATAGGAGGGACGACGCCTGGAGTCAGTCAGTTTAAACAGATTCGTAAGATGTGCGGCATAGAACTGAATGTGCTGATTCGGCCAAGGTTTGGGGATTTTTTATATACGGATGCAGAATTTCAGATGGTGAAAGAGGATATTGAGATGTTTCGGGAAATGGGTGCTGACGGAGTTGTGGCTGGTTGTCTGAAAGCAGATGGAGATTTGGATTTAGACAGGATAGGCGTGCTTAGAGAGTATGCGGGGCCGCTGCGGTTCACTTTGCACCGGGCGTTTGATGTGTGCAGGAATCCCTACAGGGCACTGGAGGAGGCTGTATCACTGGGAATTGACAGGATTTTGACATCGGGACAGGCCTCCTGTTGCCTGGAAGGCAGGGATGTGTTAAAAAAGCTGATGGTCCAGGCAGATGAGAGAATTGAAATTTTAGTAGGCGGTGGGGTAAATGAAAAAGTAATCCGCCAGATAATAGAGGATGTCCGTGGATGTAGTTTTCATATGTCAGGAAAAAAGGTGATGGACAGCGGCATGCGCTATCGGAAGCAGGGGGTCAATATGGGGCTTCCGGGACTTAGTGAATTTGGCATTTTACGGACAGACAGGGAAGAGATTGAAAAGGCAAGAGCTGTAATTAATACGATATTGCCAGGAGGAAGGCAAATGCGCAGCATTTTTTAATGCCTTTTGACGCCTTGCTGCCGAACCAACGGCGAGGGGGCACTATCTTATTGGATTGACGGAGGAGGGACGGGAATGTTTGAGGATACGTTTAAGAAATATGCACAGCAGGTATATGAAGGACGAACCAATCTGCCAGGCGAGTTGAGGAGAGAGATTGAATGGAAGCTTAAGATATGTACGCCAGAGGAACAAGTTCTGATGAAATTTTTTTATGGAACCATGCCTCTTGGGGATGCCGGGACATACGAATTTGAAGTATTTTTAGGCTTTGTTCGGCATGGGCTTATGTTATATGAGACCATGGATTGGTGCCGCAACCTGCCGGAAGAGATATTCCTGCATCATGTTCTGTATTATCGAATCAATTCTGAGAGGATTGAAGACTGCCGCCGGTTCTTTTATAAACGGCTGATAGACCGGATTGAAAAGAAAACCCTTGAGGAAGCCGTGCTGGAGATTAACTACTGGTGTGCGGAAAACGGAAGCTATGAAGCTTCTGATATCAGAACAGTTTCTCCCATGACCATGTATCGCTCAGGAAAGGGAAGGTGCGGGGAAGAATCAACTTTTGCGGTGACGGCACTGCGCAGCGTGGGAATTCCGGCAAGACAGGTTTATACCCCTAAGTGGGCACATTGTGATGATAATCATGCCTGGGTGGAGGTCTATGTAAATGGAAAATGGCATTTTCTGGGAGCATGTGAGCCGGAAGAGGTATTGGATAAAGGATGGTTTGTGAACGCTTCATCAAGAGCAATGATGATTCATACAAGAGAGTTTTCTGACTATAAAGCCAGCGGGGATTCAATGTGTATTACCCAGGAAGAAGGTCTGTATTATCACAATATTACAGCAAGATATGCAAAGACAGGGGAACTTCAGATAAGCGTGGCAGAAGAGGACGGGACGCCGGCAGGAAAGGCAAAGGTTCTGATAGAGGTTTTAAACAGTGGGGAATATGGCCGTATTGCGGCGCTGAGTACAGATGAGGAAGGAAAGGCTTCCCTGCATTTGGGAATCGGTACTGTGCATTTATGGGCCATGAAAGGGACGGGAATCGGTGAGAAAACTGTCTATGTAAAGGATAGGGAGGAGGTGCTGCTTACATTAAAAAAAGGAAGAGACAGGGAAGGCTCAGGTGTATGGACAGAGATTGACATCAAGGCCCCGAAGGAATCTGTGGTGTATCAGGTACATATAACAAAACAGCAAAAGGAAAAGAACCGTCAGCGGCTTCAGGCATCGGCAATGCTGAGGACGGAACGTATAGACGGATATTACAGAGAAGAATTGGCGGAAAAGTATCCGGAAGAAGAGAAAATTTTACGTCTGGCAGCAGGCAATTTCTGTCAGATATATGGATTTTTAGAAAAGGACAGGAATCCTGACAGAAAGAGGATGCTGCACAGTCTGAGTGAAAAAGATTATAAAGACGTCAAAGGAAACGTGCTGGAGTCACATTTGCGGGAAGCTTCTGGGTATCGCGGGGAATGGGAAGAAAAGGGAGAATTGGAGATTTATATCCGATACATTCTTTGTCCGCGGATATATTTTGAAGAAATAACGCCATTTAGGGAAAAAATACAGCAATTTTTCAGTGACAGAGAGAAGGAGCAGTTTAAAAAGGACCCTGGATTAATCCAGAGCTACATTGAGGAGAACATACGGTATGACGAAAAGGATGATTATAGCACGCTGTTCTCCACACCGTCAGGAACATTAAAGACCAAGTTTGGAAATCCTATAAGCAGAAACATTCTATGTGTGGCAATCTGCCGCACAATGGGGATTCCGGCACGTCTGAATCCGGTTACACGGGAGGCGGAAATCTATAAGAATGATGGGTTTGTAAGAATCTTTGATACAAAAGAATGTACAAAATCACCGGAAAAAGGGATTCTTGTATTGAAGCGTAAGGATGGGGAAGAATGGAATTATTATCAGAACTGGACAATCGGACAGTACCGCCAGGACAGTTTCGTTACATTGAATTATGAGGAAAGGAAATTTGAAGGTAAGGAACTGCGGCTGGAGCTGAAGCCTGGATTCTATAGGCTGCTGACAACAAATCGTCTGCCGGGGGGAGACCAGCTGGCATCAGAATGCAAAATTAGTCTGGAGGCAGGACAGAGGGAAGAACAGGAACTGCGTATGCGAAGCGGTTATGGGGAGGAACTGTTGGTATCCAATGAGCTGGAGAATTTTGAGGTTGAAGATAACGGAAAAATAAGGCCAATCTCTGCATTGACAGAATCCTGTATGCATATCCTGGTCTTTCTTAAGCCGGGTGAAGAGCCTACGGAGCATGTGTTGAATGAAATGAATCTATATGCAAAAAATTTAAGAGACATGAAGGTGGGAATTTGTTTTTTAATGGAAACCCATGCCATACAGAAAACTTCAGCATGGGAGAGAGCCGTGAAAGCGTTTCCTGAGGCGAAGATTGTATTTTATGCTTCTGATGATATTGCCCAGTCTGCGGCCCGGCGGATGTATGTGGAACCTGATAAACTTCCGCTGTTGATTCTTGTAAATCCGGGATTGAATGGTGTCTATGGGTGCAGCGGTTACAATGTGGGAACTGTGAAACTGCTTCTGGAGTTATTAAGGGTGAAGTTTACAGACGGAAAGAAAAAATAATGTAACTATTGACATTACAACGAAGATGTGATATACATATTGATGTATCAATGAAAGTTACAACAAAAATAAGGAGGAAATTAATATGGCAAATTTTAACAAGGTAAGTGTGGCACCAGATGCAAGAACAGAGCTTCATGATCTGCTCTCTCTGACTGGAGCGGAGGTAAGCCTGAATAATCTTCCGGCAGGAGCCGGTATTCCTTTTGTTCATGCACATAAGAATAATGAAGAGATTTACGGGATTCTTGCTGGGAAAGGGAAGGCTGTGATAGATGGAGAGGCGGTTGCACTTGCGGCCGGAGATTGGGTGCGCATCTCTCCGGCGGCCAGACGTCAGTTTTTTGCATCGGAAGATACGGCCATCAGCTTTGTCTGCATCCAGGTAAAAGAGAATTCTCTTGGGGCATATACAAAGGAGGATGCCATCGTATAAAGCAGCATTTATTGTTCGTCATCGGCCTTGTCCAGTGCGGAGACAAACAGATATTTTCTTACGAGGAACAGAATAGCGATGGCGATGATTCCCACCAGCTCATAATAAATAGGCATGTGTTCAATAATCATCTCCCGGGCCACAGAGAACAGAAGTACCTCAACGATGGAATCCAGGTCATGGCGGCACAGCATTTTTAGAAGCTCGATTCCGATGATTAAGTCAAACATTTTTTTGAGGAACTGGTTGAATTCTCCGTTTTCCACCAGCAGCTTCAGATCCACCGGTACGTGGGCAAACATGATGATGAGGGCGATAATTACAATAAGAGCGACAAGAAGCTCCAGCAGCATGGCCGTGTTAAAGATAAAACTCTGCACATGGCGGGAACTTTTATTTCCGGGGTGCTTCATGAAAAGTCCTCCTTAATAAAATCGGTTGGCACACGATGGCTGCTGGCGCAGCTGCGCTCCGGCGCGCCAGACTCTTGGTTCCGGTATAGCGTGTGGCGGCAGGTTCGTGGATTTGCAAATTTTAAGCCGGCAGATTTGCAGGTAAACCTATGGTTCTTCTGTCGTTCAGAACCATGTATGCTTTCTTACATTTCAGGCCGCCCGGTTCCTTTTTCGGAAAAATTATTGGAAAACGGATGACCCATAAGTCCAAACATATTTTTTGTTACCATTATGCTTTTTCTGCTGCTTGCCGGACAGAGAATAAAAATCTCTCCATCTGAATCTGATAAAGCCGGGCACCGGCTTGATTGCCTGCCTGTTTTTGCATGGCGATATAGTCATTGTAGTATGACTGGTAGTCTGTCTTGGAGTCTGCGCCGAAGACTCCTGTGGATGCCCACAACGCAATAGGGCTTGCGTCATTTTTGCCGTTGATTCTGGACAGATGGGCATTTAAAGCAATCATTTCCCCAGGGGATGCGTGACGAGGATCCACATCGTTCAGATGAACGACGGTTTCATAGGACCTTCCTGCGGAATCGGTTCCCCAGATGACGGCAATCGGGTCATCCTCTGTTGAATCCTGGTGGTATCTTGCGTTTACCGTACCGCCGTTTCCGCCTATGGAAGCCAGCATGTCTTGGCTCCAGTGAAGCTCTCCCTTTTTCCCGTCTGATGTTTCAAAATTTAAAGTCATGCCCTTTTCAGATGTGGTGGTCCGGGCACTGGGGGAAGGGGCTTCCTCCTGTAAGGCAAGTTCCGCAAAGCCTCCTGTCAACAGGGATTTTGGGGAAGCGTATTTCAGATATCGGCTGTTTCCTGGTGCTGCCAGGTTTATATTTCCCAACATTTTAATGCTCCTTTCTTTTCGCTTTTGTGTCATATTTTTTGTGTCATGTTTATTTGCAAATCTGAAAACCTTTTTGCACAGTACCTGCCGCCAGGGTGTCGGCAGGATTTTCATTGGCCGACGGGATTATTATACACCGGTCCGGAGGTTTAGTAAATATATTTTTGCCTCAATATGTGTGGGAGCAGAAATTAAAAAGGATGAGCCTCGTCCATATCTCACAGGTGATCATCTGCCTGCTTTTTGCATGGAAATTCACGGCGGCTATCGTGTGTTTGAGTGTGCAGAAAGAAGTTTCAATTCCCCATCTGAGAGGGATATTTCGTATTCCCCGTATCCCTGTTCCGGGGAATAGTCAAAAGCCGCTTTCTGGCAGATATGACGGTACTGGTCTGTCAATTCAGGATGCCTGCAGAAATCCTCACGGTGCTGGTTCATCTTCTCAATTTCAGAAAGCAGAATCTAACCGAATATTTAACTAACTGACATGATGATGGGGGCAAAAGGTCTTTTGACCCTGGTATCCTGACATTGGGAGTGAACAGTAATGCAGGGTATCTGACGTATGACAGCCCAAGGATTTAGCAGCAGACGTCCCGGACATATTGACTTTACGGGAAGTTTGTGACAAAATAGAAGATTAGAAAGAAGGGAAAATATTATGACAAAGATTGATATTATCTCCGGTTTCTTGGGAGCCGGAAAAACTACATTTATTAAAAAGCTTTTGGAGGAGGCCATCGCCGGGGAGCAGGTGGTGCTGATTGAGAACGAGTTCGGCGAGATTGGGATTGACGGAGGGTTTTTGAAGGACTCCGGAATTGAGATCCGGGAGATGAATTCCGGATGTATCTGCTGTTCTCTGGTGGGGGATTTCGGAAAGTCTCTGGAGGAAGTGCTGACAAAGTACAAACCGGACAGGGTGATTATCGAGCCGTCAGGGGTTGGAAAGCTGTCCGATGTGATGAAGGCTGTCCGGGATGTGGCGGCTACGGTGGATGTGACGTTAAACAGCGCGGTGACCGTTGTGGACGCTTCCAAGTGCAAGATGTATATGAAGAATTTCGGAGAGTTTTTCAACAATCAGGTGGAAAATGCGGGGACTATTGTACTCAGCAGAACCGATGTGACGGATGAAGCCAAGGTACAGAAGGCGGTGGAGATGCTGAGAGAGCATAATGAGACGGCTTCTATAGTGACTACTCCGTGCAGCCAGCTTAGCGGCGCCCAGCTTCTGGAGATCATCGAGAAGCCGGATACCATGGCTGAAGATTTGATGAAAGAGGTGGAGGAGAGCCGGAAGCACGGGCATCATCACCATGATGGAGAGGAGTGCGGCTGCGGACATGGGCATCACCACCACGATGGAGAGGAATGCGGCTGCGAGCATGAACATCACCATCACCATGATGGAGAGGAATGCGGCTGCGAACATGAACATCACCATCACCATGATGGAGAGGAATGCGGCTGCGAGCATGAACACCACCATCACGACCACGATGAAGAATGCGGCTGCGGCTGCCATGCTCACGACCACCATCACCACCATGCAGACGAAGTTTTCAGCAGCTGGGGCATGGAGAATGCAACAGGTTGCGACAGGGCGAAGCTGGAAGAGATTCTAGATGAGCTTGCCAACGGGAATGCATACGGCGATGTTCTCCGGGCAAAGGGCATGATACCCAGCGAGATTCCCGGAAAATGGTACTATTTTGATCTGGTGCCGGATGAGTTCGAGATCCGGGAGGGAGAGCCGGATTACACGGGAAAAGTGTGCGTCATCGGTGCAAGGCTGAAGGAAGACGCGTTAAATAAAGCGTTTGGCAGGAGTTGATAGACGATGGGACCAATGATTGACGATGATGTAATGCCGTTGTTTCTCATCAACGGATTTCTGGAGGCTGGGAAAACCCAGTTCCTCCAGTTTACCATGGAACAGGAATATTTTCAGGCGGAGGGGAAGACTCTTCTGATTGTCTGCGAAGAGGGGGATACGGAATTTGACCCGGACCTTTTAAGCAGAACCAGGACTTCCGTAGTCTACGTGGACAGTCTGGAGGAGCTGAGCCCTGCCCGTCTGGAGGAGCTGGAGCTTCTGTACAATCCGGAGAGGGTGCTGATGGAGTGGAACGGCATGTGGAATCAGGATGAGCTGAAGCTTCCAAAAGACTGGACCATCTACCAGCAGGTGACCATCATTGACGGCTCCACCTTTGATTTGTATGTGAAAAATATGAAGCCTCTTCTGGGGGCCATGGTGCGGGGGTCAGAGCTGATTATCTGCAACCGCTGCGACGATGTGGAAGATTTGGAAGGCTACCGCCGCACGCTGCTTGCCATGAACAACCAGGCGGAGATTGTGTTTGAGGATGGGGAAGGGGAGATTACGGAGATATCGGAAGCGGATCTTCCCTACGATATGTCTGCGGACGTGATTGAGATTAAGCCGGAGGCCTACGGTATCTGGTATATTGACTGCATGGATAAGCCGGACCGCTACAGAGGAAAAGTTGTGGAGTTTACCGGAATGGTGCTGAAGTCCCCCAATTTCCCCAAGAACTATTTTGTGCCCGGGCGGATGGCTATGACCTGCTGTGAGGCGGATATGACATTTCTCGGATATGTGTGCAAGGCCAGGGAAGCCAGACTTTTGGAGACAAAACAGTGGGTGAAGGTCCGCGCCAGGATCGAATACGAGGAATGGCAGGATTACGGCGGCGTGGGACCGGTGCTGTATGCGGATTTTGTGGAGCAGACAGAGCCGATTAAAGAGATTGTGCAGTTTTAAAGCAAATTGTATATGGTAAATCGTAACGTTCTGTGAACCATAATGGTATGGGGAGCAGAACGTTTTTCGCCAAATTTTTACATATATTATAATTTTTTTCCAGGGTTTAATTGTATAATTGACAAAAGCAGAATCAGACAGGGGTACATGTTTTGAATACGGAAGAAAGGCTCACGAAAATCAGGGCTCTGGTTGCTGATATTGAAGAACAGCTTAAGCACAGGCAGACCGAAAGCTATCCAAATCAACAGACTTTCCGTTTAAGGAGCATATGGAGAAGTTTCTGAAAGAAGAAAAGCTGACAGCAGAGGGGTATGTTATGGAGCTTTATTTCAAGCAGTCAGTAGAACAGGATGCAAGGGAGTTTGCATCATATGTTATCAATAGTTTTGAATAAGGAGGTTACTGTGGAAAAACCGGCGGGTTCGGAGGATATCGCCGGGGAAATGCTGGAATATTCGGATGAATACCCAGAGGAGCTGGAGGAACCTTTCCGGTAATATTGCAGACTGGCAGCTGGAGAAGTAAACGGACTTTTCTGTGATGATTTCCGGCTGAATTTTGCCTGCAGCGATGCCAATCTGGTGGTAACTGGCTAAAATGGGAGTAAAAATCTTAAAAATCCCCCTGAAAATCAAAAATTCCGCTGGATTTTTTCACACTAATGCATTAGAATGTTATCTTAAGTAATCTATTAAGAAATGTATAAATATTCAGCATTGTTCCATGGTGCCCGAGGGATGTATAAGTCGGAGTGCATGGAAGGAAAAACAGGATAAGAAGGAGAATTTCATGGTGGAAGCAATGTTAGATAAGTCCTATCTTCTGGCCGTGATGGAGAAGTTAATCAATACTCCCAGCCCGGTCAGTTATTATGAGGAGGTGAATCCTCTTCTGGAGGAGCTTGCCGGGGAGCTGGGATATCAGGTGGAGTTTGACAGGAAGAGAACCGGGTATATCAAGGTGAAGGGGAAGGATGAGACAAAGACCATCTGTGTAGGCGCCCATCTGGACACCCTGGGGCTGATGGTAAGAAAGATTGACAAGGACGGCAAAATCCGGGTCAGGAACCTGGGGGGAATCAATTACAACAACATTGAGGGAGAATCGGTGGTGATACATACCCGGGACGACAGGCGTTACACCGGAATCGTGTGGTGCCAGTCCCACTCGGTTCATGTGTTTGACGATGCCAAGACTCTTACCCGGGATGAGAAGAGCATGATTGTGGTTTTGGACGAGGATGTGCACTCTGAGAAGGAAGTGAAAGAGCTGGGAATCCAGCACGGGGACATTATCTCCCTGGAGCCTCATTTTACCGTTACGGACAATGGCTATATTAAGTCCAGGTTTATTGACGATAAGGCCTGCGCAGCCTGTGCGCTGGCGGTTCTTAAAGCTATGAAGGAGCAGGAGCTGGTGCCTTCCTGCAGCGTGTGGTTTGCATTTCCCCATTATGAGGAGATAGGACACGGCGGTTCCTATGTGCCGGAGGAGGTCAGCCAGTACATTGCCCTGGATATCGGTGTTCTGGGGCCGGATCATGCAGGCAGCGAGAAGAAGGTGTCCATCTGTGTGAAGGACAATTTCTCCCCTTATGACAGGGAACTGACAGACCGGCTGATAACCTGCGCCAGGGATGCCGGTGTTGATTTTGTGGAAGATGTGTTTTACCGCTACAGCACAGACGCCAATGCGGCGGTGCGTGCAGGGAACAATGTCCAGGCGGCCGCTTTCGGCATGGGTACCTTTTCCTCCCATGGCATGGAGAGGACCCACGTGCAGGCAGTCATGGATACGGCAAAGCTGTTAGCCGCTTTTATCTTATGATGTATTCTCGGAATCTCTTTTGCGGTTGAATCGCTGCGGCTTGGCAGATACAAAGAGACTCCGAAAATATATTATGATACGAGACGGTTAATATAGAAGAAAAAGAAATAAAATAAAAGTTAAAGGAGAAAAGAAAAGTGAAAAAAGTTTTATCCGCAATTTTGGCAGGAACTCTGGCTATGAGCCTGCTGGTGGGCTGCGGCGGAAGCGGCGGTTCCGATTCAGGTAATTCAGGAAATGGAGGCGGTGCAGGCGGTTCCGGCACGACCACCACTGCTGCAGCAGGAGGAGATTCCTCTTCAAATACCTCGACGGGGGGGCAGGAAATTACGATTGGTACCAGTACGGATTTGACCTCTCTGGATCCACATAATCACAATGATACCGTATCTGCTTATGCTACCAGACATATTTACAACAACCTGGTCCGCATGACAGAGGATAATGAATTCGTAGGCGACCTGGCGGAAAGCTGGGAGTACAAAGATGATGTGACAGTAGAATTTACCTTAAAAGAGGGCGTAAAGTTCCATGACGGTTCTGTGCTGACTGCTGAGGATGTAAAGTTTTCACTGGAAAGCCAGAAAGAGTCTGCAAAGGTTGGCCATCTGGTTTCTATGGTGGAATCCGTAGAGGTTGTAGATGACACTCATTTTATTATTCATCTGAACACTCCGTCCAACGCTTTGATTTCTTCTTTGAACCACTCCGGCTGTGCGATTTTCAGCAAAGCCCATGTGGAGAAGATTCTTGCAGAGGGTAAGAATATTGAGGATGAGCCTATGGGAACAGGTCCATACAAATTTGAGAACTGGACTCCAGGCGCTTCGTTCTCTTTAGTGAAAAACCCGGATTATTTTGACCCGGAACGTGCGGCTCAGAATGACAGGCTGATCTTCAAGGTGATTCCTGAGAACTCCGCAAGAACCATTGCTCTGGAGAACGGCGAGGTTGACCTTCTGGTCAACGTTCCCAGTACGGATGCTCAGAAAATCAGAGACAATGACAAGCTGGCTTTGGATGAGTATGTATCTACTCATGTTGAGTATTTTACGGTAAATCATTCAAAGGCTCCGTTTGATGATATAAGAGTAAGACAGGCACTGAGCTATGCAATCAATAAAGACGATATTGTTATCGCTTCCATGAACGGTGAGGCTTCTACCTTTGATAACTATATCGGTGCTGCTGCAATCGGTTATTATGATGTGGTGACAAAGTATGAATACAATCCGGAGAAGGCAAAAGAACTGCTGGCTGAGGCCGGAGTTGCCGACGGATTTACCTTTAACTGCTACGTGGCCGGCGCTACCCGTGCTACTTCTGCTACGGTTATTCAGGCAAACCTGGCTGAGCTGGGCATTACCATGAACATTGAGCAGATGGAGGCTTCCACCTTCTATGAGAAGACAGGAAACGGCGAGCATGACTCCTGTCTGGCAGGATGGGTTGCCAACGCTGAGCCGGACAATACCTACCGTCCGCTGTTTGTAAGTGCTGATACAGGTGCAGGCGGCAACCGTTCTTACTACAAGAATCCGGAAGTTGACAAGCTGGTTGACGATGCTTCCGTAAATCTTGACAAGGCTGCGGTTCAGAAGGATTATGAGACCATTCTTAAGACTCTGTCTGATGATGCGGTATGGGTGCCGCTGTATTCCCCAACAGGTATGCTGGCAAGACAGGCCGGACTGCAGGGTGTGACACCATCAGCCATTGGTATGCATGATTTCTATAGTGTTCACTATTAATTTTCAGGTTTTTATGGATACCGTAATGGCCTGGCCTTCCTGGCCAGGCTGTTACGGCAGCTTTTAGGTTTACATAGAAGGAGGAATTCGCCATGCATAAATACGTCATCAAACGTCTTATTATGTTAATCCCAGTTATAATCGGTGTCTCCTTCCTGGTTTTCTTTATTATGTCACTTGCACCGGGAGATACGGCGAGAACCATCCTCGGTGAGGACGCTCCGATTGAAGCGATAGAGGCTCTTAATGAAGAACTGGGGCTGAATGATCCGGTGTTGATCCGCTATGGCCGCTATATGCTGGGCCTGGCTCATGGAGACTTAGGAACTTCTTACAAATCAGGCCGCTCTGTATTCAGTGAGGTTATGTCCAGATTCCCGGATACGCTGAAGCTGGCCTTCTGGGGAATGGTATTTGCCATTGTGCTGTCCATTCCTATCGGTATTATCTCTGCTACCAAACAGTATTCCCTTATGGACAGTATCAGCATGGTGTTTGCCCTTTTAGGCGTTGCCACTCCCAACTTCTGGCTGGGACTTATGCTGATTATCGGTTTTTCCCTGCATTTACGATGGTTCCCGTCAGGCGGTTCGGACGGATGGAGAGCATTGGTGCTTCCGGTGATTACCCTTGGAACCGGATGTATGGCCAATATTACCAGAACCACCCGGTCTTCCATGCTGGAGGTGATCCGCCAGGACTATATCCGTACGGCCAAGGCAAAAGGCGTGGGAAACAGAAGCGTTATCTACAAGCATGCTCTGAAAAATGCATTGATTCCGGTTGTGACAGTCATCGGACTTCAGTTCGGTTCTCTTTTAGGCGGCGCCGTTCTGACAGAGACGGTATTTTCCTGGCCGGGAATAGGAACTTACCTGGTGAACAGCATTAAGGCAAAGGATACCCCGGCTGTACTTGGCTGCGTGATTATTTTTTCCGTATGTTTCAGTATTGTAAACCTTTGTGTTGACATTTTGTATGCCTATATCGATCCGAGAATCAAATCGAAATATAAATAGGGGGGTGACAACGTGGAAAATAAGAAAGCAAAAAAACGCAGTATGGCTGCCGAGGTCTGGCAGCGTCTGGTTAAAAATAAAATGGCTATGGTGGGACTGGCAATTATTATTCTTCTGGCATTGGCCGCCATCTTTGCTGATGTAATCGCAGACTATGATACCAAGGTTGTCGCCCAGCACATCTCCGACCGTCTCCAGGGGCCCAGTGCCCAGCATTGGTTCGGGACAGATGAGTTCGGCAGGGATATTTTTGCCAGAATGATTCACGGCTCCAGAGTCTCCCTGGTGGTAGGCCTGATTTCCGTATCCGTGTCCCTGATTGCAGGGGGTACCCTGGGGGCGTTTGCCGGCTACTACGGCGGCAGGGTTGACAATGTGATTATGCGTATTATGGATATCTTCCTGGCGGTTCCCAGTATCCTGCTGGCAATCACCATTGTGGCTGCTCTGGGGACCAACCTGGTAAACGTGATGCTGGCCATCGGAATCTCCGGAACTCCCGGTTTTGCCCGGATTGTCCGTGCTGCGGTAATGAGTGTGAAGGATCAGGAGTTTGTGGAGGCTTCCAAAGCCATCGGAGCCAGCAATGCAACTATTATTTTCAGGGAGATTATTCCCAACTGCATGGCTCCTATTATTGTTCAGGCAACGTTGTCTGTGGCAGGCGCTATCTTGTCTACGGCTTCTTTAAGTTTCATTGGTTTAGGCGTTCAGCCGCCGGATCCGGAGTGGGGCGCCATGCTTTCCAGCGGGCGTGATTTCCTGCGTGATGCTGTGCATCTGACCTTATTCCCCGGCCTGGCTATCGTGGTTACCATTCTGGCGCTGAATCTGCTGGGTGACGGGCTTCGGGATGCCTTAGACCCAAGATTAAAACAGTAGGGAGGCAAAAACTATGGCAGACAATGAGGCGAAATATACGTTAGAGATAAAAGATTTACAGGTGAAATTTAAGACGGTGGACGGTGTGGTGGAAGCGGTCAACGGGATTGATTTGTCTATTGAAAAGGGGAAAACCCTGGGGCTGGTGGGAGAGACCGGTGCAGGGAAGACCACCACTGCTTTATCCATCCTTCGGCTGGTGCCGGATCCTCCGGGCGAGATTACGGGAGGCAGCATTACCCTGGAAGGGAAAGACCTGTTTGCTTACAGTGAGAAAGAGATGGAGACTATCCGAGGGGACCAGGTGTCCATGATATTCCAGGATCCTATGACTTCACTGAATCCTGTGATTACTGTGGGGGATCAGATTGCGGAGGTGATTCAGCTCCATGAGAAGATAGATGCAAAGAAGGCTATGGAGAAGGCGAAAGAGATGCTGGAGATGGTAGGCATCCCGGGGAACCGGGCGTCTGAGTATCCCCATCAGTTTTCCGGCGGCATGAAACAGAGGGTTATCATTGCCATGGCTCTGGTGTGCAATCCCCATCTTCTTATTGCGGATGAGCCTACCACGGCATTGGATGTGACCATTCAGGCCCAGGTGCTGGATCTGATGCAGAAGCTGAGAGAAAAGTACGGTACCTCCATGCTGATGATTACCCATGACCTGGGAATTGTGGCGGAGGTGTGCGATGATGTGAGCATCATGTATGCGGGACGGATTGTGGAGCATGGCACGCTGGAGGATATTTTTAACAATACCAGCCATCCGTATACGGAAGGGTTGTTCGGTTCCCTGCCTAACATTGAGGACAGGACTGCCGAGCTTAAGCCTATTCCGGGGCTGATGCCGGATCCTACCAATCTGCCCAAAGGCTGTGTGTTCCATCCGCGGTGCAAGTACTGCAAGGAGATATGCAAATCCCGGGTTCCGGTGATTACCAGGCTTTCAGACACCCACATTGTGTCCTGTCTGGCATATGAAGAGGGAACTGGCGTTACGTTAGGAGGTGACAAGGCATGAGCGACGTTTTGTTGGAGGTAAAGAATCTGAAGAAATATTTTAACACTCCAAACGGAGTGCTTCATGCTGTGGATGATGTCAGCTTCAAGCTGGAGAGAGGAAAAACCCTGGGGGTGGTGGGGGAGTCAGGTTGCGGAAAGTCCACTACCGGACGGGCTATCTTAAGGCTTCATGAACCTACCAGCGGGGAAGTGATTTTCGAGGGAAAGGATATCACCAAAGTTTCCAGCCAGGAGATGCGCCACCTTCGCTCTCAGATGCAGATTATTTTCCAGGATCCTTTTGCTTCTTTGAATCCCAGGAAGACGGTCAGCGAGATTATCGGAGAGCCGCTGCGGCTTTACAAGGTTCACAAGAATAAGAAGGAGCAGGAAGACCATGTGCTGGAGCTGATGGAATTGGTAGGGTTGTCTGACCGGCTGGTGAATACCTATCCTCATGAGCTGGATGGGGGAAGGCGTCAGAGGATTGGGATTGCAAGGGCTTTGGCTATGAAACCGAAGTTTATTGTGTGCGACGAGCCGGTGTCTGCTCTGGATGTGTCGATTCAGGCGCAGATTCTGAATCTGCTTAAGAAATTGCAGAGGGAATTGGGGCTTACTTATATTTTTATTACCCATGATTTGTCGGTGGTGAATTATTTTTCGGATGAGATTATGGTTATGTATCTGGGGAAGGTGGTGGAGCATACTACTTCGGAGCAGCTGTTTGCTCATCCGACCCATCCTTATACGAAAGCCCTTCTGTCGGCGATTCCGGTGCCCAGGTTGGGGGCGAAGCAGGAGAGGATATTGCTGAAGGGGGAGATTACTTCTCCGATTAATCCGAAACCGGGATGTCGGTTTGCACCCAGGTGTGAGTATGCGAAGGATTGCTGTTTTGCAGAGACGCCGGAGTTGAAGGAAAATGAGAAGGGGCACTTTGTGGCTTGTCATTTTGCGAAGGAGTTTTAAGGGGGATGCCCTTTTATACAGTTGCCTTTGAGGGGAGTTTTGTATCAATATTTTAAAGATGGAGATGGAGACATGATGGAATTTAAGATGGATAATCAGTTTATGCTGGACTGTTTGAAGGAGCTGATTGATACTCCAAGCCCGGTCAGTTATTATGAAGAGATTAATCCGGTGATTGAGAAATACGGGGCTATGTTTGAACTTCCTGTAACCTATGATAGAAAGCATACGGCTTACATTACTCTGGACGGGGAGGATAACTCAAAGACGGTGATGGTAGGCGGCCATCTGGATACCTTGGGTATGGTGGTGCGCAGAATCGACGATGACGGATGTATCCGTATCCGCCAGCTGGGAGGCCTGAACTTCTGCAGCCTGGAGGGGGAGACTGTCCATGTGGTGACCAGAGAGGGGAAGAAGTACAGCGGCCTGATGGTTTGCCAGTCCCATTCTGTTCATGTGTTTGACGATGCCCGTACTCTGGAGAGGAATGAGACCAACATGTTAATCAGCCTGGATGAGGATGTTCATAGCAAGGAGGATGTGTTGGCGCTGGGGATCCGCCATGGTGATGTGATCTATCCGGAACCTCATTTCCAGTATACGGAGAAAGGGTTTATAAAGACCCGGTTTTTGGATGACAAGGCTGCAGTTGCTGCTATCTTCGGTATGGTGAAGTATTTAAAAGAAAATAATTTAAAGCCAAAGTACAGAACTCTTCTGGCATTCCCACATTATGAGGAGATCGGCCACGGCGGCTCCTATATTCCGCCGGAGGTAGAGGAGTTTGTGGCAATCGATATCGGCCTTATCGGCCCGGATTATGACGGAGATGAGCATAAGGTCAGTATCTGCTGCAAGGATTTTGCAACTCCTTATGATCGGGAGCTGACTACCAGGATTATCAATCAGGCGAAAAAAGCAGGATGTGATTATGCCGTAGATATCTTTTACCGGTATGGGACAGACGGAAGTGCGGCGTTAAAGAGCGGCAACAACGTGTATGCAGCGGCATTTGGAATGGCAGTATATGGAAGTCACGGAATCGAGAGAACCCATATGGATGGGATTGAGAATACGGCTAAACTGATTGCAGCGTATGTGCTGGATATCTAAGATAAAATACAATAAAAATGTTTGAGTGAAACGTTCTGGGGAAAAAGGCTGAAAAGCTTTTCTTTTCCCCGGAATTTTTTATGGCCCAAATACGGGGAAGGAGTAACTCCCATTTGGGAATTATTACAATAGTGGAGGGACCTGTAAGTTTTTGAACAACTCTCTTAGTAATAGCCAGCAATGAGAAATGAAAAAGAGGAGCTGCACAGGGCATGGAAAGCTTGCTGTGCAGCTCTTCTTTTTATGGTTTAAACAAACGCTATTCCCAAAGTACCGGGGTGGGGCGGTTGGGGGAGAATACGTCTTCGGCCCGGAACAGATCGTCCAGTCTTCGCTTGGAATTTCCTGTGGTATCAGTCCCTGCCACAATATCCTGCCACATCCTGAAACCGTCTAAATTGCGGCGACCCTGTCTTACAAAGTCCGTACCAAACTGAACCCAGTATTGGTTGGAATCTACATTGCAGAAGTATCGGAATCCTAAATCCCACAAGTATTGGAAACGATTGTTTTCATGGGTGTAGGGATGCCAGTCACCTACGTCCGCACCAAAGGGGAAGAGAATAATATCTGTAGGACCGATAAGGGATTCCACTTCATTCTCCCATTTGTTGGAATCAGCGATGAATTTCTCGTATTCGATGTTGCCCAGATCCCGGTGGCCCCAGCTGTGGGAGGCCAGTTCCCAGCCGTTGTCCCGCAGGCACTGTGCCACGGCGGCAGCATCCTGGCAGTCCTGGTCAAAGGTGGGAGAAGTGCTGTAGGAGGCAGCGGTGCGGTATCCCAGGATACCCTGGTATCCGGTAAAGGCTATAACAGCCCGGGCTCCTTTATAGGAGAAATCAGGATGCTCCTGTATAAAATCTTCCAGAATAGGAACCAGATCATAGGAGCCTGTGGAGATACTTCCGTCGTCCATCTTCATCTCACAGGTGGGCTTTCCGTCTTCTCCGATAACCATACGGTATGCGAAACCGTCTCCCTCCATGTAATCGTAGTAGCACACATCATCCTGAGACATGACGAAAGCCTGCTTGCCTTCAGGAAGGAGGATAGTTCCCTGTTCCATACGGACTGTACCATCTTCTCCAATAACTTCGTGGGCAATATCGTGAAGACGTACCAGGACAAACCCTTTATCATACATAGACTGAAGAATTTTTAAGAATTCATCCTTGGTAGTCATAACCTGGTTGTATCCTTTTTCATCTTCGTCGCCGTCAAAGGCTTTGCTTTCATCTATAACAAGAGTGTGGAAGAATACATGGGTAATTTTATTTAAGTCGTAGGGCTTGAGAGAATTCCGGATTTCTTCATACTGGGCAACAGCCTGGTCAACCTCAGGCGCCGTTCCCAGATAGCCGGAATTCTGCAAAAGTTCAATGGCCCGGTCATAGTCATAGCACAGGGCAGCCTTCTCTGCTTCTACCAGAACCCCGTCAACCTCAGAGGTTAAATCTAAGGATATGGGAGACGATGTATCGGATGGTGACTCCGGACTTACGGATTCTCCGGATCCGGATTCCAGGTTCCCTGCTTCGGTGCTGTCTGTCAGAGAGGTGTCGGAACGATGCTTCTGGCCTTTTAACTGATTTTTTATGATAATAAAACCACATCCCAGGATCAGGATCAGCAGGATGCTTAAGAAAATAATCGGCAGCTTCTGCTGTAACTTTCTTTTTCTGCGCTGGGCTTGCCGGTGATGATAGGCGCGTTGTGAATTATATGGCTTCATGGTGTACCTCGATATTTGTCGAATGGTGTGATGGTATTTAGTATAGCATAAGGAGACTGAAAAAGTAAATGCCTAAACGCTAAAATATTCAGTTAATATTTGACACTAACCTGTAATATTTTTAATATTTCCTGTAAATAATCAGAATTGTGCTTGAAAAACCTGTTTTTTTAAGCAGATTTAGGCATTTCTTGTCTACAAATAAGGGCGTAATTTATGAATAGACAGTATTGTGAAACTATTCGGCCAAGGATTATATGTTTGCTGCCAAGTCTGTAAGAATACATAAAAATGGTTTTGCGTTTATTCTCTGTTTCTGTTATTAGACATGGCATTATCAAAAATTTCAGCCAGATATTCCTGTTTACCATATTCAAAACCGATTCTTCCTTCATAGGTAATGGAGTCGCAGGAGTCATTGGCGACATACATCTGAAGAGATTCACCGTCTTCACGGGTAAGGTTTAAAATCCCCACATAGGGGCATGCAGACAGGCTTTCGTGTCCATCTACAGCCTGCTTTAAAAGCCGGGATAACCGGGCCAGTTTTTCCGGATCCAGAACCGTCTGAGACTGTACGCAGAATGTGTGGGTTCCGTCTTCTGAAACGGTAAGATTGGGAAAATCCAGGGAGGCGCTGATGAGAGGAATATCAAACCATGTATCGGAAAAGCTACCGTAATCCACACCCATAACTTCCTCTATTTTATCGATAATAAGAGAGAAGACAGGTGGATTGTATTCCAGACTGAACCGATTCTCACCTGTGCCGGATTCGTCACAGGATATGATGTAGCCGGCGGTGTTTTTGCTTCCCAAAAGCTCATAGGTGCTGCCATCAATAGAAAATTGGGCTCCGGTGGTACGGATGGAAGAATCCACGGTTTTCATATAATCAAGGATCTGGCCGTGGTTTTCAAAGCTGGTCTTTATTTCAGGTCCGGTTTGAGGTTTCTGCAGCAGCTGTTTTAAAGTGTCCGTATCCTTCTGGCTAAGTGAAATATAGCAGGAATATGGCTCGGAACAGAATTTTACCGTGTCCTGATCCTGATAGAGAAAGCTGATGCAGGAATCGTTATCCTCCCTGTAGAAGGAAAGTCCCGGATGCTGGTTCAGAAACTCCAGCTGCAGTCTTCCGCTGTCGTCAAGAGCGTAGAAAAAGGCGGTATCCTTAGCTGAATCATAAGGGAAAAAGCAAAACATATCAAGAGCCTGAACCGTACTTCCGTTCTGGAAAACATTTATGGAGAGATTGGGAATCTGATACAGGGGGACAGGATCTATGGCTTCATTATAATATTCAATTTGGCAGACCTGTTCAGACGCAGTGCTGCCGCCTGTGTAACCGACGGATAAGCTGGAAAAATCGTCATATACCGGCGCATCTGTGCGCCGCAGGGCCAGATAATATTCTCTCCCCTTGCCGTCAGTCCGCCCGGCCACCTCATAATGGCCGCCCAGCTGCCGGGCCAGGGCGTCTGTCCGGCTGCTTTCCATGGGTTTGAAGGAAGAGTCCTCAAGATAGCTTTCCACTAAGATAACATAATCTTCGCTGTCCCTCAACAGTTCCTGACTTACCATATCAGGGTTTGGAAATACAAGAAATGCCTCTTTGGAATCCTCTTTTTCTGTGTCGGATTCTAAGGCGGATGAGGCTGTGGGGGTATATTCTGCGGCAGAGGCAGACTCTGACTCTGGGGTATGCTCAGTGGATGGATGGCAGCCTTGGACAGCCAGGAAACATGTGAGTGCAGCTATAGTTAAAATGTATTTGTTGTAATTTTTCATTCAGGAAATTCCTTTCTGTTTTAAATGATATCTGTTTGGGATAGGCTAAAAATTGGTGTGGATCTGATTGTTGTGTATAATTTATACTAACACAATTTTCTGATACTCTATATGTCCTTTCCCTTAATATTTCTTAAGGTTTTACTCCGGGATGGAATATAAAGGAAAGGATTGACCATACATTAGTATGAGAATTGGATTTGGAGGAAATAATGAAAAACGTAAAAGGCAGAATGGCTGCGTGGGCCGCCGCATGTTCTTTAGGGATGATGGCTTTGTTTCCTGTAAATTCCGGTGCGCAGACCGGTTTCCGGGTAAAACCTGGCTATAAAGAATTTATCCGGTATACGGAACCTGTTCTCGAGGCCGGCGGCGGTGTGGTGGAAGCGGCAGCCAGGGCAGGAACAGTTCAGGAAACGGAGCGTCAGGGGAACGGGACGCAGGAAACCGACAGTCAGGCGGCAGGGCAGGAGGCGGGACTTCAGGGAACAGAGGCTCAGGCGGCGGGACAGGAGACAAGACTTCAGGGAATAGAGGCTCAGGCCGCGGGGCAGGAGACAGGGCTTCAGGGAACAGAGGCTCAGGCCGTGGGGCAGGAGACGGCTCCGCAGGGAACTGTCTCGCAGGTCTCAGGGCAGACAACCGGCCCTGATATTTCTTCTCCGTCAGCGATTTTAATGGAGGCATCCACGGGCCAGATTATCTACGAAAAAAATGCTGATGAGAAAAGAAGCCCGGCCAGTATTACTAAGATTATGACATTAATCCTGATTTTTGATGCATTGGAAAGCGGGAAGATACAGATGTCGGATCAGGTGACGACCAGCGCTTATGCCAAGTCTATGGGAGGCTCCCAGGTGTTCCTGGAAGAGGGAGAGGTACAGACCGTGGAGACCCTGATTAAATGCATTGTGGTGGCTTCCGGAAATGATGCCAGTGTTGCCATGGCGGAATATATTGCTGGGGATGAAAAAACATTTGTAGACATGATGAATCAGAGGGCTCAGGGGCTAGGGATGACGGCCACACATTTTGAGGATTGCTGCGGGCTGACAGAATCCAGGACTCATGTGACTTCTGCCAGAGATATTGCCATTATGTCCAGAGAACTGATTAACCACTATCCTCAGATACATAATTATTCTACTATCTGGATGGACACGATTACTCATGTGACGAAGCAGGGAACGAAAGAGTTTGGATTGGCAAATACCAATAAACTTTTGAAAATGGCTACGAATTTTCAGGTCACAGGGCTAAAAACCGGATCTACCTCCACTGCGAAATATTGTTTATCTGCCACGGCAGAAAAAGATGGTGTTCGCCTGATAGCGGCAATTATGGCTGCTCCGGATTACCGAGTGAGATTTGCAGATGCCAATACGCTTTTAAATTATGGGTATGCCAACTGCAGAATATATGAAGATAAGGAGCCGCCCATACTTCCGATGATGGCTGTGGAGAATGGAGTGGAAGAACAGGTGGAACTTCAGTATGGAGGGATTTTTTCTTATCTGGGATTAAAGGGGGAAGATTTTTCCAAAATGGAGAGGAATTTGGTATTGGAATCGTCTTTGACTGCGCCTGTGGAACTAGGACAGAAGGCAGGAACTCTGGAGTATTGGCTGGATGGAGAGAAGATAGGGGAGATTTCCGTTCTGACAGCCGGAAGCGTGAAGGCGGCTTCTTACAGAGATTATTTTAAGAAGATGCTGAAAGTATGGTATGATTTGACAGGGAAGGACAGCCGAGAAGATATGGGCAGACAATGATAAATGAATTTATAACAGAATAAGAACCGGATTATGCCAGAATCTTTCATAACAGAGAGATTCTGGCATTTTGGATAGTTCTTGCTTTCTAATGCTGTTTGGCCGCTTTTTCAGAGAATTCTGTGGTTACCAGATCTTCGTAAGGAACACGGCTGGGAAGTTCTCCCGCTTCCTCCAGGATATTCTGCAAAAGCTCAAAGCTCTCTTTCTGGAAAATAGTATCATTTTTCCAGGTATCCTGTTCTTTGTACCGTTCTACAATTTTGGTGATATTTTCCAGAGGCGTTTCTTTAAACTGAGGTTGAATTACCTTGGCAATCTCCTCGGCAGAGTGGGAATTTACATAGTCAATGCCTTTCTGGATGGCATTGGTAAACTTCTGGATAATTTCAGGATTGGCTTCCAGATAGCTCTTTTTGGCGCTGTAGGCTGTGTAAGGTACATAACCGGAGTCGGTTCCAAGAGAGGCAACTACATAACCGTTTCCTTCCAGCTCAAGGCTTGTGGCAAAGGGTTCGAACTCTACGGTATAATCAGCATCGCTGCTGGTAAAGGCAGCTGCGGTCAGTCCAAAGGAGATGCTCTGGTCAATAGAGAGGTCCGATTTAGGGTCAATGCCGTTTTTCTTTAAGATATACTCAAAAACCATTTCCGGCATACCGCCAGTCTGCCCTAGCATGATGAACATATTTTCCACATCATGCAATTTCTCCTTAGAAGCCACGATTCTGTAT
>CAJUPP010000040.1 GCA_910588325.1 uncultured Hungatella sp. | reverse complement strand
GGGTGTCGGATATATTTATTTGCAAAATGTAATTGAGAATGTCAGCGGCATGACCATAGAACAGGCTGCAAACTGTTATGTTTTTGAACCTTTTGGGATGAATAACAGCACTTTTGAACATGTTAAAACAGTTACACCTTATATGAGATTGTCCTCAGTTGTAACATATACATTTGCTGTGTTTATTATCGTATTTATAGTGCTTCTGATAATTGCTTTTGTTGCAGGGAAGATGACAAAATTCCGATTTTTCTCTTTTAGAGGCAGTCTGCCTGTTTGTTTTCTGATAGCTGGGATTGTAAACACATTGCTTCTTTTGCATGTTGTATCAAAAGTAGTAGTAACTTTTGGGTTATATTTTGCATTTATGGGATTATTTCTGTTTCTTTCCCGAAAAAACGCCAAAGTTTTTTATGCCAGTATACCGTTCATAACGATTTTAGTATTCGCTTTTGGTTTTGCGCTTCCAGTCAGCATACCAGTGACAAATGATATCGTGGCAAAAACACCCAATTGTGCATATACCTTAAAATCTACAAGTGAAGATATGGCAATGTTCTGTCAGGAATTAATGAAACAATATCATAATCGTGATGGAGCTGTGAAAGATATGTTTTCTGCCGCTGTGAATATTGATACGGTTAATAGCTGGGGGACAGGAATTGCGATAGAGTCTGAAAACCAAGGAGAAACTTATTGGCATTCGGGTATTAATCCCGGTTTCCAAAGTCTGTTTGTATTATACCCTTTACAGGATAAATATGTAATTATTCTTACAAATAGCGATAATGGATTGCAGTTTTCTAAAGAAGTAGCAAAAGACTTTTTGCAGGTAGACGGAAGCTGGGATATTCCAAGGTAAATGTAATATCAACATGAAGATAGAATTGAAAATACCGACAATGGAAGATAAGGACGGATTAAAGGCAATATCTTTCTGACCCCTTGCCATATCCATACACAGAGGAATCCGCTGAATGGTGGATAAACATGGTCGCAGAGAACGATGGCAAGGCCGGTGTGTGGCGCGTGATATATGTCGATGGAAAACTGGTTGGAAACATATCTGTTGAGCAGAGGCAAGATGTATAAGTGTTTGGGAGAGAGGATATTTTGGCGGTCGTTAATTTTCGAGAACAGTATTTTATGGGAGAGCTGTATACATTATGATAGATATTTCAAAACTCAGCAGATGCTACTCGGTTCGTATACTGGAACAGTCCGATGTAGATATGATTAGAGAGATCTGTGAGCAGAATATAATCTTTTACAAATATACCGAGGCACGTCCGACCAGAGAAAACATTCTTAATGATATGCAGGCTACTCCGCCGGGAATTGATCTGTCTGCAAAATACTACTTTGGATTCTTTGATGACCAGCAGATGGTGGCTATAATGGATCTGATTGACGGGTATCCGAAGGCGGAAATTGCATACATTGGGTTTTTTATGATGAATCTTCAGTATCAGGGCAGGCAGATTGGCACTGCTATTATTGGTGAGGTTATAGATTATTTACAAAGTACAGGGAAAACATCGGTTCGGCTTGCGATAGATAAAGGGAATCCGCAGTCTACATATTTCTGGAAGAAGAACGGTTTTGAGGTGATTTCAGAGGCCGATGTCAACGGATGGACGAAATTGGTGGCAGAAAGGAAACTGACCTGACTAAGAGAGCACGGAATGTCGGGTGTTAATTCTACAGACGGTTATACGGATAGTACAGTGAGCAAAGGGAGTGAGAGAGATGCAAGGCTGGATAGAAGGTTTTCAGGAATCCATGGCACCAAGAGACGGTTCAATTCGGATACCAGCTATCAGGAAATACCGAAGTTCTGGGCTGAATATATGGCACAGGGAGAGAAGTGTCCTATCATGGGAACCTTTGGCTTTTGTGTTGGCATGGGTGGCAAAGACTTTGACTATTGGATTGCGGATTTGTATAAGCCGTGGGAAGACATTCCGGAAGATTGTGAGACGTATCAGATTCCCGGCAGTTTGTGGGCACAGTTCATCTGCAAAGGACAGCTGCCGGACAGTCCAAATATCCGCCTAGAAAGGGCTAAAAATACACTACTGAAAGGACCACAACAAAATGGATAACAACACGATACTTAAAATCGCCATTCAACAGTCAGCTTACGACTGTAACTGTGCGCCGGAGGATTTTCTATCAGGGGAGTGCAGTTACCACGAATCGAAGGCGTCTGACAAAGCCAGGAAATACCTTAAGCTGCCCCATATCTGCAATCTTGTATCTTATGGCACCAATATTGTAGTCACAGGACAGGCGGAACTTCTTCCGGAGATACGGCAGTTTATAGGCGGCGTTCCCTCTATCGAGAATTGTTTTGAGACGCCGGGGCTGTATCCGCTTAACAGGATACTTAAGAAAGCAGGAGCCAAAGTCTGCTTTATGGCAGATTACTTTCTTCCGGACATTGATGAGGTGTTCCGATACAGCGCTGCCTGTGCATATGAAATCAGGGTGTTGGAGCCAGAAGAATTTGCGCATCTGTATATACCTGAGTGGAAAAATGCATTGTGTAAGGACCGGAAACATCTGGACATTCTGGCGGTGGGGGCATTTCAGAAAGGTCAGCTGATTGGCCTGGCAGGCTGTTCGGCAGATTGCGACACGATGTGGCAGATTGGGGTGGATGTTCTGCCGGAATATCGAAGGCAGGGGATCGCATCAGCCCTTACCAACAGGCTTGCCAGAGAAACCTTTGAGCGGGGGCGCGTTCCGTTCTACTGTGCTGCCTGGTCAAATGTAAAATCCGTAA
Organism: uncultured Hungatella sp.; assembly: GCA_910588325.1. Taxonomy (GTDB): domain Bacteria; phylum Bacillota; class Clostridia; order Lachnospirales; family Lachnospiraceae; genus UBA3402. The sequence goes on along the minus strand of CAJUPP010000040.1, from coordinate 31,197 downwards.
AAAATGCGTTGCGAAGCGGTTTCCGTCCGGGATGGGTGGAGGCAACTGCCAGAGAAGAGGCGTTCATTGAGAATATGATGAAGAAGGAATAGCTGTCCTCTTTCTGTATTCAGAAGGGGAGAATCCCTTGTGTTTGTGGAAAATGCGGCTGAAATACAGGGGATTTTCATACCCTACAATTCGCCCGATTTCCGTTACCGAGTAAGTTGTGGTCTCCAGAAGCATCTGCGCATTTGCCATGCGGATGGAGACAATATACTGCAGCGGCGTGGTTTTGGTATATTCCTTAAAATTGCGTATAAACCAGCTGATGCTCATCCCCCGGGATGCGGCATATTCTTCGATGTTTAAATCAGAACTGTAATTGTCATTAAAATACTGAGCCGCCAGATCCATCTCATTGTCCAGATATTCATTTTTGAGTATCCGCTGTCTGGTAAGCTGTCTGTGTATGAGAATGAGAAGATAGCGGAGAAGGACAGCCAGAATCTCTTCATAACCTGCCTGGCGGCGCTGCAGTTCGGATATCATTCTTTTAAAGATTCTTTCGTATTCCAGAGATGTGCCTGCAAAGAACACACGTATATCATCTTTAATACCATAACTTCTCAAGATATTCTTTACATTGCTGCCGGTGAAATGCACCCAGTAAACTTCCGTCTTATCGGCAGCATAATATTCGTATTTCTGAAATTCTTTTGGTCTGAATACCACCATGTTGCCGGCAGTAACAATCGTATCATTTTCCGGACTGTCAAAATGAAAATGCGCGGATCCGGCAGAGACATAAATAATCTGAAAATCCAATCTGCCCCTGGGACGATAGGTAGGCAGCCTGGGACGGGTATAAAGGCGGTAGGTGCCGCAGCTTCCCACAATCAAAGGCTTTGACTTATCTTTAAAATCAATGAGAGAATTGTTTAAATAACCTGAATTCAGATACATATACAGCGCCTCCTGTGATGGTTGATATAAGAATTGTATCATTTTGTGCATGTTTTGTCTAATCGTATTTATAGACTTGGTACAGAAAAAAGTATACAATATACCTATAAAACACAAGGGGAAAGCAAAGATCGATTCTATGAGAAACAGGAATCTGCAGTCAGCAAAACAAAAAAATGTATATGGAAAGAGGGGGATTTAAGCATGATTGTGCCAAGGTACTACGAGAATCTTAAGGTTCTGCATGACAGAACCATGCCCGCCAGAGCCTATTATATTCCGGCGTCAAAACGGATGGACGGCCTGGCAAAACACAGGGAACAGTCGGACCGCATACAGTTCCTGAACGGAAGTTGGAGGTTTCGATATTTTGACAGTATCTATGATGTAACGGACAGATTTTTTGAACCTGGATATGATACTTCTGATTTTCACAGGCTGGATGTTCCGGGAGTGTGGCAGATGAAGGGATATGGCTCCCATCAGTATACCAATATCCGGTATCCATTTCCCTTTGACCCGCCCTATGTTCCACAGGATAATCCCTGCGGCGCTTATGTTTATGAATTTGAATATTTAAGAGAGGACAGGGCGCCAAGGGCTTTTCTGAATTTTGAGGGTGTGGACTCCTGCTTTTATGTGTGGCTCAATGGCTGTTACATCGGATACAGTCAGGTATCCCATGCAACAAGTGAATTTGACGTCACATCAGTATTGAACGAGGGGAAGAATACACTTGCCGTCCTGGTTATGAAATGGTGTGACGGAAGTTATCTGGAAGACCAGGACAAATTCCGCATGAGCGGGATTTTCGGAGACGTTTATCTGTTGAAAAGGCCCAAACAGTTTGTAAGAGATTATCGCATTGAGACGGCCATAGACGGAGAAAAGGCAGAAGTAACTATAAACATTTCTTATATGGACCGGCCGATTGATACAAGAGCTGCTGTTTATGACAGGCACAACGGTATCGTGGCATCGGGCCGGATCGAATCAGACAGCATTTCACTGAACATAGAGAGGCCAAAACTGTGGAATGCGGAAAATCCCAACTTATATATAGTGATAATTGAGACAGAGTATGAGACCATTACGGACCGTGTGGGTTTCAGGAACATTGAAATCAGAGACGGGGTGGTTTACTTAAATGGGCAGAACATAAAGTTCCACGGTGTAAACCGCCATGATTTTGACCCTGTCACCGGTTTTACAATCGGTGTGGAAAAGCTGATAAAAGATCTTACAATGATGAAACAGCATAATTTTAATGCCATCCGTTCCAGTCATTACCCCAATGCGCCATATTTCTATCAGTTATGCGACCAGTATGGTTTTATGGTTATTGATGAGGCGGACATTGAGGCTCATGGGCCATACATGCAGTACGTTAAGGACGATACGGACTATAACCGGTTTAAAAGATGGAATGAAACAATCGCAGATAATCCGGACTGGGAGGAGGCGATTTTGGACCGTGTACAGCGGATGGTCCACAGAGACAAGAACCGTCCCTGCATACTGATATGGTCTATGGGAAATGAAAGTGCATACGGCTGCAATTTCGAGAAGGCTCTTAAGTGGACAAAGGAATTTGATTCGGGAAGAATCACACATTATGAAAGCGCAAGATATCGGAATTATGATGTGGCCTATGACTATTCCAACCTTGATTTGTACAGCAGGATGTATCCTTCTATGAAAGAGATCGAAGCGTATTTTGAAAAGGACGGCAGTAAGCCGTTCCTGTTGGTAGAATACTGCCATTCCATGGGCAATGGCCCGGGAGATTTTGAGGATTACTTTAAACGGATTCATGAAAATGACAGAATGTGCGGCGGTTTTGTGTGGGAGTGGTGCGATCACGCAGTTTGTGCCGGAATGGCGGAAGATAAGGAAAAGCATTTATATGGCGGAGATTTCGGCGAGACGGTTCATGACGGGAATTTTTGTATGGATGGGCTGGTTTATCCGGACCGAAGGCCCCATACCGGATTGTTGGAATATAAAAATGTACACCGTCCGGCCAGGGTGGTTTCCTATGACATGGAGACAAAAGAGTTAAGATTTCATAACTATTTGGATTTTACGGATTTAAAGGACTACGCGGCTTGCAGCTATGAGGTGACAAGCGACGGTATCTGTGTTGATTTTGGAGAGATTCCGGCGTTTTCCGTGCCTCCCCATGGCGAGGCGGTTATAAAATTGAATGTGAAGGTACCTGAAGAAGGGCGGGTATATTTAAAGATTCTCTATAAGTTTCTGAACGAATCACCTATAGTTCCCAAAGGGCATACGCTTGGCTTTGATGAAATTCTTCTGGAAAACCGGGATGGGAGGAATCAGACTGCGGTCAAGTGGCTGAGCCGAAAGACGGAGACAGGCGCAGCAGTGGACGCGGAGGAAACGGACAGCCAGGTGATAATAAAAGGAAATGGGTTTTTCTATACATACAATAAAAAGAACGGACTGTTTGAACGATTGAACTATGGGGGCAGAGAGTATTTGAACAGGCCCATGGAGCTGAATATCTGGAGAGCGCCTACAGACAATGATATGTATGTGAAGCTTGAATGGAAGAAGGCCCATTATGACCAGGCTTATGCCAGGGCCTACGATACGTTTGTGAAACGGTCAAAGGACAGTGTTGTGATTTCAAGCACAATGTCTGTTTCAGCTGCAGCGGTTCAGCGGATATTGGATGTGAAAGCAGTCTGGACAGTTGACAATAACGGCGGTATCTGCCTGGATATGGAGGTTGAAAAGAATACGGAGTTCCCAGAACTGCCAAGATTCGGGCTGCGTGTATTCCTTTCGGATAAGTTTGAATCAGTTTCCTATTATGGTTATGGTCCGACGGAAAGCTACCGTGACAAGCACAGGGCGGCCAGCCATGGGCTGTATCATGCCGGGATCAGAAAACTGCATGAAGATTACCTTCGCCCACAGGAAAACGGAAGTCATTTTGATTGTGACTTTGTAGAGCTCAGCAGTGGGCAGTTTGGGCTTGCGGCAGTATCCGAACAGAGATTCTCCTTTAACGGATCTGTTTATACTCAGGAGGAACTGGAGAGAAAAGCACATAATTTTGAGCTGGAAGAGTCGGGAAGTACGGTATTGTGTCTCGATTATGGGTTAAATGGGATTGGTTCCAACAGCTGCGGGCCAGAGGTGATGAAACAATACCGATTTGACCAGGCAAAGTTTCATTTTTACATAAAGTTGGTACCATTTGTAAATAGATAACAGAGTCAAGCTTATAAACAGTATATTATACAAGGAGAGCGCCTTATGGAAGAAAAGACATATTTAAAATGGTATAACAAAGTGGGATATGGTTCCGGAGATATTGCAGGTAACGTGGTATACGCATTCCTATCATCCTTTGTTATGATTTATCTGACCAACACCATTGGTCTGTCAGCAGGCATAGTAGGTACATTGATTGCGGTTTCAAAGTTGTTTGACGGTTTTACGGATATTTTCTTTGGGTCCATGATAGACAAGACTCACTCAAAGCTTGGGAAAGCCAGGCCCTGGATGCTGTACGGGTACATCGGGTGTGCCGTTACACTGGCGGCGATTTTCGCCGTGCCCACAAGCTGGGGGACTATGGCGCAGTATGTATGGTTTTTTATTGCCTATACACTATTAAACGGTGTGTTTTATACGGCCAATAATATTGCCTATTCCGTTCTTACCTCACTGGTGACAAAAAACAGCAAAGAGCGGGTTCAGATGGGGTCTTACAGGTTTATTTTCGCATTCTCCACAAGCCTGTTGATTCAGTCAATCACAATCGGTTTTGTTGCCATATGCGGAGACGGGGCCGAAGGGTGGAGAATAGTGGCTGTGGTTTATGCGGTGATTGGTTTGATTATCAATACTGTTTCTGTATTTTCTGTAAAGGAACTTTCGGAAGAAGAATTAGGCAGAGAGACAGAGGCGAAACAGGAAGAGGAAACCTATGGGCTGGTTGATGCATTTAAGCTTCTTGTGGCGAACAAGTTCTATCTGATGATTTGCGGAGTTTATATTTTGCAGCAGCTTTACGGGGCCATGATCAATGTGGGAATCTACTATATGACCTATGTGCTTAAAAATGAAAATCTTTATGGGGTATTCTCATGGGCTGTCAATATCCCTTTGATTATCGCGCTGATTTTCACACCTGCTCTGGTGGGAAGATGGAAGGGTATGTATAAGCTTAATTTGAGAGGGTATATCATTGCCGTAATCGGAAGGGCTTTTGTGGTGATTGCAGGCTACATGGGGAGTGTGCCTTTGATGCTGCTTTTTACGGCCGTTGCCGCTCTGGGACAGGGGCCGTGGCAGGGGGACATGAATGCGGTGATTGCCTCCTGCTCTGAGTATACATTTCTGACAAAAGGCAGGAGAGTGGATGGAACCATGTATTCCTGTACTTCCCTTGGGGTGAAACTTGGGGGAGGTCTTGGTACGGCTGTTGCCGGATGGCTGCTGGAACTTGGCAGGTTTGACGGAAAACTGGCAGTTCAGCCCCAGTCCTGTATTGACATGCTGCATGTTATGTATCTGTGGATTCCATTGGTGATTGATGTGATTATTATGCTGGTGCTCTCTAAGATGAATGTGGAAGGGGCCAATGAGAAGATTAAAACAGAAAAAGGGACGGCTGCTTCTGCTTAAGTTTCATAGAAAACAGGAATAAAAATATAAAGAGAAGAATCCTGACGTCATTTAGTTAATGTATTGCTGTTTGAGAAATCGTGAAAGGTCCGCCTGGCGGGAGAATGATATTGTTTCTCCTGGGCACGCTCTCGCTACGTGAAGAGCGTAACGGTACATAAGGCGCTCAAAAACAGCGCCTAAGTACCGACGGTCTTCAAGTACCCTGGAGAAACAATATCATTCTCCCGCTAGGCTATGTTATCTCGAAATATAAAGTATTAACTAAATGACATTGCCACTCATATATGGTATTTTACATATTTTTAGAAAAACTTACACAAAATCCTGAAAAAAGTAAAACATTAGTTAAAATACCCAGAATTATACTCACATGTAATGGAAGTGAACCAAGGTGCTTTTTAAGTTTTGGCTTGTGGAAACATGTGAATACAAGTATAATAGGAAAAACAGATGAAAGGATTAAAAATCAGGAAAGGAAAAGCATGGGAGAATTGGTAAAGTTACCAAATATAGGGAAGGCTGTGGAGGAACAGCTGAATCAGACAGGGATTTTTACACAGGAGGATCTGAAATCTGTGGGTGCAAAAAATGCCTGGTTGAAGATTCAGGGAATCGATGAATCGGCCTGCATCCACAGGCTGCTGGCGTTGGAGGGTGCAATTCGGGGAGTAAAGAAGACAGCACTGCCGGATGACGTGAAAGCGGATTTAAAAGAATTTTATCGGCGGCATAAAAAGAAGTAAGACAGACAGTGAAAAGAAAAAGAGATTTTAGCGAATGAGGAGCGGATATGGATATTCAGGGGCTTATTGTGTTTTGTATGGAACTGGCGGGAACCATTGCGTTTGCGGCATCCGGAGCTATGGTGGGTATCAATTGCGGGATGGATATTTTCGGAGTATGCGTGCTGGGAGTCGTTACTGCCGTAGGGGGAGGAATGACAAGGGATGTAATCCTTGGAAACGTGCCAGGGGCTTTGATGCGGCCAGTGTATGTGTCCATTGCCATAGTTACCGCTCTTGTTGTATTTCTGGTTTTCTATTTTAAGAGGAATCTGTTACAGGGAAAGGTCGGCGTGCTGTATGACAGAGTTATGATGGTTATGGATGCGGTGGGCCTTGGGATTTTTACGGTGGTAGGGGTTACTACAGGTATTAGCAACGGGTATCTGGAAAATACATTTCTGCTTACTTTTTTAGGGACACTGACAGGGGTGGGAGGAGGCCTTCTGCGGGATATGATGGCAGGAGTGCCGCCGTATATTTTTGTAAAACATATTTATGCCTGCGCCTCTGTGGCAGGGGCATTAAGCTGTGTTTGGATTTACCGGGGATTTGGCCAGATTCCGGCAATGATTGTATCCTCTGCTCTGGTGGTGATGATTCGTTTTTTGGCAGCTCATTACCGTTGGAATCTGCCGCGGGTGAGGAAGCTTTGATATAAGCATATTTTATTGAAGGGAAGAAGGCCGTTTCCCTGTAACCTTAAAAAATGCATTGGAAAAATGGTTGGGATTGGCAAAGCCCATCTCTCTTGCAACCTGAGTAACAGTCATATTGGTTTCTCGAAGGAGCCTGGAAGCATATTTCATCTTGCAGTTTAAGATATATTCCTTTGGAGATACACCTAAGGAGGAGGAGAAAATTTTGTACAGGCAGCTTTCGCTGACGCCGCAGATATGGCTTATGTGGGATATCCGTAGAGGCTCCCGAATGTTGGCGGCAATATAGCTGGTGGCTTTGTTTAAAATAAGACCGGAATTGGAGGCAGGGGATGGATGCTGGTCCTTGCGGAAATCTTTTCTTCTCAGAAGCTCCATAACAAGAAGCATGAGATAGCTGTGGATTTTATGATAGTATCCGGGCCGCTTGTTTTCATATTCTTCGGTTATGGTGTGAAAATAGAATTCAACAGGTGATTCCAGTGCATGGAAAACCCGGATTTTCAGGGAAGTTTCCATCATTTCAATAAAGGGCTGCTCTTCATGGCAGGGCAGTACCTCAAAATACAGATAGAGGAATTCCGGAGTGGTGTTTTCGGCCACACTGGCGGCGCTGTAAATGGTATTAGGGGGAGTGTAGAGCACATCCCCCTTTTCTAATATCATGGTCGAACCGTGAATCTGATAGAGGATGGAGGAGCCGGTGATATAGATAAGTCGGTGGTAAGGCAGCGAGGTATTGCTGACCGAGTGGGCTTTCGGAGGTTTGAAGCGTCCGAAGGACACTAAGGACAGCTGGTACTTTGTTAATTCTTTAGACAGAGGGTCCGGAAGGATTGTAGGAAGATTGTTGAAATTTGTATTGTAAAACAAGAATAATGTCCTCCTGATTTTGATAGGATTTGTACGGAAAAACGTATGTCTTTATTGTACAATACCGATATAATAAAAGCAACCGGAAAACAAGTTACACATGGGAGGAGATTATTGTATGAGGAAACGCATTACGGCGCTGTTTTTAACAGCAGCAGTGGCTCTGGCAGGATGTTCATCAGGAAATAACAGCCAGCAGAACAGTCAGCCGGCAGAGACCACAACGGCACAGCAGATGACGGAAGCTAAGGCAGAGTCCGAAGTCGAGACAGAGGCCGGAGAAAATCAGGCCAGCTATGATGAGGTAAAAGAGGCGGATGTGATTATCGTGGGAGCAGGAGGAGCAGGCTTATCTGCTGCCATTGCCGCCGCAGACGAGGGCGCGGAAAGCATTATTGTAGTAGAGAAACTGGGAAAAACAGGGGGATCCTTAAATTTCACCAGCGGTTCCATGTCCGGAGCCGAGACGGTCATTCAGGAACTGGATGGGATTGAGGATACCAAGGAATCTTATATCGAAGATATTATGTCCAACGGCGCAGGACTCGGCAACAGGGAATTAATAGAAATCTATGTGGATGAGGATGTGGATGCCATTGAGTGGCTGTGGAATCACGGACTCAGTGGGTATACCTTTTCCGAGCAGAACGGTTTAAAGAGCGTATTTGCCCCGGAGCATCAGCTGTATTCTGTTGAGAGAACCTATAAGCCAAAGGCCAAGGATCCGGCCAATTACAAATCGGCTGTCCATGAGATTCTGGATAAGGAGATTGCCGGATATGACAATATCACCATTGATTATTATACTGAAGTGACGGAGCTTTTAGGCAATGATAAGGGACAGGTTCTGACGGCTGTAGGCTATAACAGCGACAGCAAAAAGACCGTATGCTATCAGGCGAAGAAAGGAATTATCATGGCTACGGGCGGTTACTCCGGCAATCCTGAGATGATGGGCAGGTATGCCAAACACGGGGACAAATACTTAATAGGCGGCGCGGACAGTGCGGACGGCAAGGGAATCCGCATCATGCAGACAGTAGGAGCTGCGGTAGATCAGGATAAGCTGTCTTATATCCCTACATTCCCCATGGGACTGGAGTACAGTCAGGGAAAGGGAGCTATCGGCGATGTATATATGTGGAAAGCCGGAGGTATCTATGTAAATCAGGAGGGAAAACGGTTTGTCAATGAGACTCTGGATGAAGTCGTTCCAAGAGAGACGGCTCTGGAGGAACAGACCGATGCGGTACAGTATAACATTTTTACGGACAAGATTATAGAAGATTTGAAAGCTGCCAACGCCGCTTTTATGTGGGAATATTATTATGAGCCGGAAGAGGGCATTGGGCACAAGCTGATTCAGTCTGCAGATTCTTTAGAGGAGCTGGCAGGAATCATAGGAGTTCCGGCAGACGCCTTGTCAGAGACCGTAGAAGCCTACAATGCTGCCGTGGAGGCAGGCGGGACGGATGAATTCGGCCGTGACTTCAGTGGAACACCTACGGCTTACAGTGTGGCGGTTAATAAGATTGAGGGGGAGAAGTATTATGCAGTTCCCATTAAGGCGCTGGTAGTGATGACTCTGGGCGGTGTTACGGTAAACAAAGACATGCAGGTTGTGAACGAAGACGGCGACGCCATTCCCGGGCTGTATGCGGCCGGCGAGGTGGTAGGCGGTATCTGGGGGAAATTTGTCTCCGGCGGTACTGGCGTTATGGGACCTGTGGTGTTTGGACGGATTTCAGGACGCAATGTGGTGAACCTGGAACTGGCAGAGGGACAGGCAGTGGAGAAAGCTTCCTTTGTGCTGGATTCGGCTTTGTTTGAGAAGAAAGAGGCTTCTGCAGAAAGCTATGACATGAGCGGAATCAAAGACGGAACGTATGAGGCTGTTGTAGATGGACAGAACGGCGATATGACCGTACAGGTGGTTGTGGCAGACGGGAAGATCGCAGAAGTGAACGTGTTAAGCAACCATGAGACAGAGAACATTGCGGCTCCTGCTCTTGAGAAGGTTCCGGCAGCTATTGTGGAAAATAACAGTCCTGATGTGGATGGCGTGACGGGAGCTACGCTGACAAGCGGAAGAATCAGGGAAGCTGTGAAAGAATGCCTGGAGCAGGCAAAATAGGACTTTCGGAAGAAAGAAAATTTTGATATAATCTCTTCACGCAGGGGAAGAGCAGTGTAGAAAAGTTCAAATCAGAAGCTGCGCTCAGGTTGCGCATAAGCGGTTTCTGATTTGGACTTTTTTATTTTATAGAGTTATGGTATTGCATTCGATAGAAGGCAGGAGACGGAATATGGGAAAGATTGAAGGAATCAGGATTCAAAATTACGGACCGCTGAAAAATATTGTTATGGGGAAAACACGCTCGAATCAAAAGGAAAAGGTATTAGGGAATGTGGTGGCAATAATCGGACCCGGCGGAAATGGAAAAAGTACTTTTGCTGATGTATTTGGATTTCTTGCTGACTGCCTGGAGATGGGAGTAATCAGAACATGAAGATTATCATTTCACCTGCCAAGAAAATGAATGTAGATACAGATACCTTTGAGAACAGCAGTCTGCCAAAGTTTCTGTCTGATGCCAGGAAGCTTATGGGTATAATTCAATCTTTAAGCCTGGAGGAGGCTAAGAAGCTGTGGAAATGCAATGATAAGCTGGCAGAATTAAATTATAAGCGTTTTCAGGATATGGATTTGGAGAGGCAGTTGACTCCAGCGATTATGGCGTATGAAGGGCTGCAGTATCAGCATATGGCGCCAGGGGTATTTACAGCAGAGGCTCTTTCTTATGTAAGGGAACATCTTCGCATTTTGTCTGGTTTCTATGGGCTTCTGAAACCGTTTGACGGGGTGACGCCATATCGTCTGGAGATGCAGGCGAAGCTGCCGGTCGGTAAGTGCAGGGATTTGTATGAGTTCTGGGGGGATCGGTTATATAAGAGTCTTTTGGATGACCACAGGACAATTATCAATCTTGCATCAAAAGAGTATTCTCAGTGTATAGAAAAGTACCTTACACCGGAGGATAGATTTATTACTATTGAATTCGGAGAGTCGGCGGACGGAAAGGTAAAGCAGAAGGGGACTTTGGCTAAAATGGCCCGCGGGGAGATGGTGCGTTTTCTGGCGGAGAACGAAATTATGGATGTGAAGCATATCAGGGAGTTTAAAGGTCTGGAATTTACATATTCGGAAGAATTGTCTGACGAGAAGAACTATGTGTTTGTAAGGGGAAATATATAGAAAGGAGAAGTGCGCCGTGTCAAATAACAGAAAGCGAACCTGGTACCGTCAGGGCAGTGAGCTGACGGAGGAGATAGCAGATACTAAAGTTATGGAGGGCGCCCTTTTCACCGGATATGGTGAAAGGGGATTATGTTTTGTGTACCCATGGACACAGGGATCATCTGGCAGTGGAGACACTGACCCAGATTGCCTCTGCTGACAGTCACACAAAATTTATCATTCCCGGAGCATGGGAGAGAACGCTTTCAGAGGCAGGAATTGAAAGAAAGAGGATTGTTACAGCCAGGGCAGGCCAGCAGATTAAGCTGCCTGGTATCACCATTGTACCGGTTTGTGCCGCACATCCAGTACATATGACAGATGAAGACGGGCAGGATACCGCTCTCTGTTACCATGTGAAGATGGGAGAAACTTATCTTCTTCATCTGGGGGATACCTATCTGACCGATTCTCTTTTGGAGGATCTGGAGAGACTGCCAGCTCCCCATCTGTTTTTCCCGCCGATTAACGGTGGCGATTATTTCCGGACGAAACGGAATTGTATCGGAAATATTTCTTATGTTGAGGCGGCTTCCTTGGCATGTATCCTGAAGGCAGATTTAACCATTCCCACCCACTATGATATGATAGAAGGAAATACCATTGACCCGCTGATTTTTGCAGGCGAACTGATGGAGCAGAATCCGGCGGCCAAGTGGCATATTCCGGCACTTGGAGAGAGATTTCTCTATCGAAAGGGTAGGTAGGACTTTACGTACGCTCCAGATCCGCGTACATCTGATCGCAGGTTTTCTGGTCCAGGTTGTAGATGAGTCCCAGGCCAATCAATTCCACAGTACATGACAGAATGGGTATTCCGTTAACCAGATAATAGATGCCGCTGATGGCGGAAGCGCTTTGCACCATATTGCTTCCGGCCGCATATCCGACTGCGGACAGGGCAGCGGCGGCGCTTGCGGATGCAATGGTGTTGCCTAATTTTCTGCTGAATACATAGAGTCCGTACATACTGCCGTCACTGCGCAGATGAAGTTTCCATTCGCTGTAATCTAGACAGTCCGCCACCATACTCCAAATCAGCATATTAAAAGAAGTCTGCCCTGCATTGGCGATACAGCACAGAGCCATATAAATCCATACATTGGTAAGAGCCAGCCTTAATTTGCATATATTTATCACCAGACTGAAAACTATGGAATATAATACCAGTCTGCGCTTCCCCAGGCGCCTTCCCAGGCGGGGAACCAAAGGGAAGCAAATCAGAAGAACCGGAAAGTTTAAAAGGCTTCCCACGGTCATGGCAGAGGTATTGTGGTAGTATTCTTTGTAAATATAACTGGACAGCTGGATGCCGGACAGGGCCATCATACATCCTATGGTAGCTATCATAAGACCGATGAGAGGCCGGTTTTTCACGGCGGCTTTGAGAACGCTTTTAAAGTTAAATGTTTCGTTCGATTTCTTTTTTTCCTGAATCCGTTCCACTGACAGAAAGCGGAACAGTTCATATCCCAGAAAACAGAGAATACTGAATAGAACGGCTATGACGGTAAAACGGCCGGGAAGCAGATTGGAGTCTGCATCAAAACAAAAGACAGGCACCAGGCTTAAGGCGCCGAAGCTTACCAGGGTTCCGCCAATGCTGCGGGCCCGGGACAGACGGCTGCGGTCTGCGGGATTGGGGGAAATCACATTTACCATGGCCCCATAAGGGATGCTGGCGCCGGAATAGCAGATGCTGTAAAGCAGATAGCATCCGGCTGTCCAAAGATGCAGAACATTTCCCTGGAAGGGTACCTGCATGAAACAGAGAATCCCTGATATGGCCAGGGGAACGGAGAAAAGCCTCACCCACGGTAAAAATTTATTTTGGGATTTTCCTAGATGCCAGCGGTCAGGAAAAGAACCGATTACCGGACCTAAAAAGGCGTCTAAAAGCCGGGCAATAAAAAAGAGTCCAGCCATCCACTGGGGATTGATTCCAAGGACATAAGTGCAAAAAGTGAGAAAATATCCTTCAATATAGAGATTTACGAAGCTTCCTGACATATCGCCCAGGGTGTAGCCTACCTCATCCCGGATACCGAAGGGGCGGATTTCTGTTATCTGGTTCATTGGGCCTCCTGTGTTTTACTGATATGATTTTGACAAGTTTATTTTAGCAAAATTATAATGGAATGTATATTGAAAAAGCAGAAACTTTTAGAAGGATCACCGGTTATGGAATATATGGCAGGTTTACAGTAAAGCAGCTTCCGCCTTCCGAATTGTCGGACAGAAGGATGGTTCCATGATGGAGAAGCACCAGTTCCTTGGCAATGCTTAATCCCAGGCCGAAATGCTGTTTGTCGCTTCGGGCAGAGTCGGCCTGATAGAAACGGTCAAAGATATAGGGTTTATCTTCAGGAGAGATACCGCAGCCTTCGTCTGCAACCTGCAGTTTTAGGAGACGTTTCCGTTCGCTTACCTGGGCGCGGATATAGATAGAGCGGCCGGAGGGGGTATAATATGTGGCATTGTCTAAAAGTACTATAAAGATCTGGCGGATTCGGTCCGGGTCGCAGGAAACCGGAGGAAGAGAATCGGCGGGAAGTTCCAGGTGAAGGGAAATGCCTTTTCCTTTGCAGACCGGTTGGAAGGATTCGAATAAATCGATTAAAAGTGTATCCATATCCACTTCTTTCATTTGGATACTCCAGGTTCTGGCATCGGCAGACGCTAAGAGAAGCATATCATCGATGAGATGAGACATACGGGCGCACTCACTGTCTATAAGAGGAAGAAGTGTGTCCTTTTTTTGCGGAGAATCGGACACGGCGGCTACGGCGGAACGAAGGACGGCAAGGGGAGAGCGCAGTTCATGGGAGGCCGCAGCAATGAAACGGGCCTGTTTTTTCTGGCTTTCCTCCACTGGTTTTAAAGACCATCCTACAAATATCCAGCTGATGAGCCACAGACAGAGGATTCCGGCAGCAGCCAAAAGGGACAGATACAGAACCGTATTTTTTAAAACCTTCCATACAGGAGGAATATAGGAAATAGCACAGATGCTTTTGACCCCGTTTTTGGTGGACAATGCCTGAACCATCACGTAATAACGGTCCCTGTGCTGTCCCTCCATGGTTATCAGGGAGGTGACGTTGGAGGTGGAAGACACAGGCGCCTGGTTGATGGAAACGCCCTGGGTTTTTGCCAAATCGATGGCCTGTTCAATTAAAATTTCCCGATCTGTCTCAGGTTCCCAGGAACCCTGGTAGAAAAATGGGATACCGTTTTCACTGATATGGATAATCATGTGATAATCGGCTTCGGTCTGTGCTAAGAAGCTGTGGGAAAATGCATGGGAAGACTGAAATCTGGAACTTAGGGAGTTCCAGATAACCTGAAACTGTTCCAGCTGTGCATTCCTGGTTTTTTGAATGGATGAGATAAGAAAGGATCCTACCACAAGGAGAAGGATAGCTCCGGTGGTAATGGTATAAAGTGCGGTCAGGCGTTTTCGCAGTAGCTTCATGGGCAGAGGGTCCTTTCGGTTATGATTTGCAGACGGCTGCTTATGATTGGCCGGCTGATTCCAGACGGTATCCGACTCCGTGAACCGTAGTCAGCCGGATTGGCGCATGCAGGGATTTTAGCCGTCTGCGCAAAAAATAGATGTAGTTATCCAGATTTCCTTCTTCTACATCGGAGGAAGAACCCCACACATAGGAGAGAATTCTGGAACGAGGCAGCGTCTGGTTCGGATTTTTCATAAAATATTCTAAAAGTGCAGACTCTTTTTTAGAGAGAGTCAGGGAAGTTCCGTCATAGTTTAACTGATGGCTGTCCGGGTTTAAAGACAGGCCGAAAAGGGTTAAATCGGAGGAAATCAACAGATTTCCGGATCGTCTGGTTACAGCGCGGATACGGGCCATCAATTCCTCTACAGCGAAAGGCTTCGGCAGATAATCGTCTGCCCCGGCATCCAGGCCGTTTATTCGGTCGTGAAGGCCGTTTAAGGCGGTTGCAAGAATTACCGGAGTCTGAATCTTATGGCGGCGAAGAGCCTCCAGAACTGTAAGTCCGTCGATTTCCGGCAGCATCCGGTCCAGAATAATGGCATCATAGACCTGATTTCTGGCATAAAAAAGACCGTCGGTTCCGGTATGGCAATGGTCTGTCTCGTAACCGGCTTCCTTGAGAGACTGGCAAATCAGCCAGCAGAGATCTTTATCATCTTCGATTACTAAAATTCGCATACAAACTTCCCTCCTGAACTTAGTATACCATAGATTTCTCTAAAAAATCTTTAAAAACTCTTTTGGAATTTCCAGTATTTTTAGAGAAATGATTGTTATGATGGTGAAAAGAGATAACAATCTTCTCAGAAAGGGAAAGGAGGCCATTATGATAAAAATATACAGAAAAAAGGTGGCATGGATGCTGATGGCGGGGCTGCTTCTTGGAAGCCTTAGCGGCTGTCAGAAAAAGGAGACAGGAAGCATAAAAGGGACTGCGGTTCAGGAAAGGGAAAGCAGGCCGGGAAGAGATACGACGATGTCGGCTCAGGAGCCGGAGGAGTCAAAAGCCATGGGACGCTACAGTGAGACGGAGATAGAACTGCCGGAGGAGATAGAGAATCATATGAAGTGCGGCTTTTTCAGAGGCGAGAGCGGAAATCTGGAGCTGTACACAAAAGAGGGAGATTATTATTCGGAAGCCATATCAGACACATTCCGTTACATATATCAGGACGGAGTGTGGGAGAGGGATGAAGCCTGGGCCGGAAACGATGCTTTAAAGGAAAAGGGGATTGACCTGATGTATATCACCTGGGGAATGGACAAAGCATACTATCTGGGAGGTACGGATTCGGATTACAGATATCACCTGTTTAAACTGGAAGAGGATGGAAAGCTGACAGAGCAGTTAGAAGGTGTGTTTGAACCGGAGGAAGGAAGGGATTACGGATTGCTGCCCCCCAAATTTCAGGTTTTGGAGGATGGAAAAATCCTGGTTTATGCATACAGTGAGGCATATCTGTATGATGCTTCCGGAAAACGGATGTTTTCTATGGCAAAGGATTTTTCCGGAACCACCAGCGATGCCAGAGGATTCAGTGAGGGCAGTGAGTTTGTGACTGTTTTAGACGATCAGGTTGTCCGATATGATTTGAACAGCGCAAAGGTGACAGAGTCCATTGCCTGTGATGAGATTGACGGAGTCAGGGATTCTGCGGAGCTGTTTGGAGACGGGGCAGGCGGAATCTATATGGCTACCGAAACAGGATTGTCCCATATAAATAAAGGCGGAAGCATGTGGGAGGTTCTTATTGACGGAAGCTTAAACCATATGGGAATGCGCAGCATGTATATGACTGGTTTTCTGGAGGGAGACAATCAGGATTATTATGGACTTTTCAGCAGCGGTGATGCCGGAAAGGGGATTCTGCTGTTTCATTATGAGTATGATCCGGACATGGCAGCTGTGCCTCCTTCCAGTCTGACCGTATATAGTTTAAAGGATAATTCCACAGTAAGACAGGCGGCTTCCCAATTTCAGAGTGAGCATCCGGAAGTAAGGGTGGAGGTGCGGACAGCCGTAGAAGACGGCGGCAGTGTTACGGAGGAAATCATTCAGGGGCTGAATACGGAGCTGTTAAGCGGAAAAGGTGCGGATGTTCTGATTCTGGACGGACTTCCGGCAAAATCTTATATAGAGAAAGGGGTTTTGATGGATTTAAGTGGTCTGGTGGAAGAGATTGAAAGCTCAGGCGATATGTATAACCGTCTTATAGACGGATTGAAGGAAAGCGACGGAACGTTCTATCAGGTGCCGGCCAGATTTTCCTTCCCCCTGCTCATAGGGGAGGAGGGGACACTGAAAGCATACTCCAGTCTGGAAAGCATGGCAGAATATCAGGGAGAAAGACCGCTGGTTCCGGTGGAAAATTATGGAAACCTTCTGAGATTGACGGCAAATCTTCGATATAAGGAGTTGTTTGCAGGCGAAGAAGGACTGGCAGACAGGGAGTTGTTGATCCGATATCTGGAGACGGTGAAAACCCTGGGAGATGCAAATGGAGCCAAGACTATATTTTCCGAACAGGAAATGGAGGAAAAATGGACCAGCAATTATGTAAAGGAAAATGGAATCATAGACAATTCCATCAACTATGATGCCGGAAGGGCTGACAGTGCAATGACAGAGGCGGATTCCTTCGGCGGTCTGGGTATTCCGGTGGAGGTGAGAAGGCTGCATCCGGGAACGCTGATAGTTCCGGCGGAAGATTTGTATCTGCCTTCTACGCTGGCGGCAGTCAATCATTCCACTGCCAATGAGGAGCTGGCAAAGGAATTTATACGCTGTCTTCTGTCTTTTGATGTACAGAAGGAAGAGTTTTATGACGGATTCCCGGTACATAAAAAGGCGATGACTGTTCTGATAGAAATGGATAAAGAGGGCTTTTCAATGGGCAGCGGTATCGGAGACTATCATATTTCTGCAGAGTATCCTTCCAGCGAAGTAAGAGAGGAGATCGCTGCAATGGCAGATGGTCTGGCGGTTCCAATACGGATTGACCAGACGGTTATGCAGATGGTGGAAGACGGATCCAGGGATTACTTTGACGGGAAGGAAAGTGCCCAGCAGGCAGCGGACAAAATCTTAAGAACCATGTCGATCTATTTAGCGGAGTAGCGGCTGTGAACATGCAGGATGGGAAACTGAAAAAGAAGCTGGTTCCCTGGCTGTTTCTGGCCCCCAGCCTCGGCGGCGTGACGGTGTTTATGGGTTTTCCGTTTCTGGATGTTGTGAAAAGGTCCTTTACGGATACCATGGGAACCAGATTTACGGGAATTGGGAATTACCGGGCGGTTTTGGAAAATTCGGCATTTCAGCTGGCAGCAGGAAATACCATGAGATTTTTGATACTGTGCATTCCGCTTCTGATGACGATTTCTCTGGGGCTGGCGCTTCTCATATCAGGAGAAGCAGAGAAACACAGGAACAATGGGGTGATAAAAAACTGCCGGACAGTGCTGGTGCTTCCCATGGCAGTTCCTGCCGCCAGCCTGGTGCTGGTGTGGAAGATTATACTGTGCCGGGACGGAGTGATGAATCAGATGTTATCCCGGATTACAGGAACCCTCTGGGACGTTGACTGGGCATTTTCCGGGTATGCGTTTCCGGTATTGATCATTACATATCTGTGGAAACATATGGGATATGACATGATACTGTGGCTGGCAGGGCTTCAGGGGATTCCGGGGGAGCAGTACGAGGCGGCTAAGATTGATGGAGCCGGCGCAGCCGCCAGATTCTGGTATATTACGATTCCCGGTCTGAAAGGAACCTTTGGAATGGTGGGGATTTTGTCTGTTGTCAATTCTTTTCGGGTATACAGGGAAGCTTATCTTTTGGCGGGGTCTTACCCGGATTCTTCCATATATCTGATTCCTCATCTGTTTGCCCATTGGTTTCTCAGTCTGGATATTCAGAAAATGACGGCGGCGGCGGTGATGATGACAGGAATCATTGTAATACCCGCAGGGGTAGTATGGGGAATAAGGAGGAAGAAATGAAAAAGAGGAATGGAGTGGCTTTGGCAGTTTTGACAACGGCTTGTCTTCTGGTCTGGATTCCCCTTCTTCTGATGGCAGCCGCATCTCTGATGCCTGAGGATGAGCTGTACTGGCGGTATCTTACTCCCCTGGGACTGGGCAGAGACCGGGTGAGGGCAGTTTTATTTCCGTCCTATCCGTCATTGGAAGCCTTTATAGAACTTCTGATTCGTTCCCCCGGATTTTTTATAATGTTTTGGAATTCCTGTATTCAGGTGCTGCCTGTACTGGCGGGACAGCTTGTGGTGGCGGCACCGGCGGCATGGGCGTTTGCAAAGTTCCGGTTTAAGGGGAAAGAGATACTGTTCGGGCTTTATGTGATTTTGATGGTTCTGCCGTTTCAGGTGACCCAGGTGTCTAATTATCTGGTTCTTGACCGAATTGGACTTCTTGACTCTCATCTGGCACTGATTTTGCCTGGAATTTGGTCCGCTCTGCCTGTATTCATTATGGCAAAAACATTTGAGACGATTCCAGGTGTCCTGATGGAGGCGGCTTATCTTGATGGGGCGGGGGAATTATATACCTTTTTTCATGTGGGGCTCCCTTTAGGCTATCCGGCGATTGTGACTTCCCTGATGTTAAGCTTTGTGGAAGGGTGGAATACACTGGAACAGCCCATTACTTACCTGAAAGATAAGACCTTGTGGCCGCTGTCTCTGTATCTGCCAAGTATTGCAGAGGATAAGGCTTCAGTGGCGTTTGCAGCGGCTTTGATTACGTGCCTGCTGCCTGCGCTGATTTATTTAAACTGTCAGGAGGAACTGGAACAGGGAGTGGCGGCATCCGGGGTGAAGCAATGAAGAAAGAACGCAGAATAATACCGACGAAACGATGGATTTTAGTGGGATTTTTTCTATTTATGATTGTATGTACCATAGTATCCAGAGTGTATGACAGCATTACCATCCCCAAGGTCCGGACTACCACGGCCAAGCGAAAGTCGGTGGAGACAATCATAGAGGGAACCGGAACCGTGAAGGTGAGAGATAAAACGTATCAGACGGTTATGGGCGGAATGCGTATCGGACAGGTTGATGTGACTTTAGGAAGTGAAGTACAGGAAGGAGATGTTCTGTTTCGGTATGACATGGAGGCCATGGCAGAGAAAAAAGATGAGCTGATACAGGAGATCCGGCAGCTTGCATTGTCTCTGGAAAAGGAACAGATTTCTCAGGAAAGCTATGATCAGATGACACAGGCAGAGGCGGCACAGTGGGAATTAAGCCTGGCCCAGAGAGAACTGGAAGAAGGGCAGATGGAATTTGAAGAGTCTGTGGCAGATTATAATGAGGCAATGGAACAGCTGGAAGAGGACTATTATGATAATAGGAATCTGACAGAAGAGGAATTGTGGATGCAGCAGGAGAGGGATTGGGAATCTGCTAAAAATAATCTGGATACCATGAAAGACAACAGAGACAGGGAAGTGCGGGCAGCCCAGAGGAAGATTGAGGATATTGAGGAAGAGATTGGTATGGTGACAGACGGTGATGAAGCAGCGCTTAAGAAGCTGGAAAAACAGCTTAAGAGGGCAGAGGAAGATTTGGAGGATATAGAGAGTTCCTGGGAGAATCAGATTGATGCTGCCCGCTCTCAGCTGGAATTTGCCAATGACCAGGAAGATCGGATTCAGTCCGGTTTGACTACGGCACAGGAGGCCAGAGAGGAGAGCTATCAAGCGGCTGTAAAACAGGAGGAAGAGAAGCTTGATGCCGCCAGAAAGAATATGGAAAATTTAAGGAAAGCAGTGGAGCAGGCCCAGTGGCAGATGGCTGCGGCTCAGAAGCAGGACAATGCGGCCAGGTTGTCGCAGGAACAAAAGAACAGAATGTCCCAGCTGACAATAAACGGGCTGGAGCTGGATAAAAAGATTAAGGAAAGGGAATTGAGCCGACTGGAAGAACTCATAGGAAAAGGCGGGCAGGTAACGGCCCGAGAGGCAGGTGTTGTGACGGATTTGGAGATTACTGCCGGGAAGACAGCTACAGGGGAGGAACTGGTGTCTCTGGCTGTTGGGAACAGCCAGTTTGAAGGGACATTTGTGAAAGAAGAGCAGGAACTTACCAAAGGGGATACCATTGAGATAACCATTCCCGGAACAACCAGGAGGAAAGAGGCAGTGATAGACCGCATGAATCTGCTGGGAGATACAGAAGGGGTGTTTCAGGCCGATTTGGGAGGAATGGAATTGGCTCTGGGAACCGTAACCAGTTATACCTGCACCAGACAGTCGGATATTTTTACAAAGGTGATTCCGCTTTCCGGGCTTAGAAAGGATATGATGGGATATTACTGCCTGGTGGCAAGGACCAGGAGTTCCATTCTTGGGGAAGAGTTTCGGGCAGAGAGAGTGAATGTACAGCTTATTCTACAGGGGAGCCATGAGGCGGCAGTGGAAGGCTCTATTTTTGAGAATGATGCGGTGATTACAGGGGAGGACAAAAGCATTGGGGAGGGAGACCGGGTGAGGCCGGTATCCTGAAAGAGAGAGTACTGGAAAAGGAGCAGGGAATGTGGTGGGACGAAGGATAGCCGGATGGATTTTGGCAGCAATATTGGGAGTGGGAATCCTGGGGATTGGAAGCGCAGCTGTCTGGTATTGGATGGTTTCTATGCCCTGCTGCATTTGCACAGACTTAAGAGGGCGGGAAATCGACGTGGATATGATAAAACGCATAGAGGAACGGGAGAAGGACGGAAATCTGGGGATTCTCCGGATAGCCGGCTGGAGGATTGAAAGCCAGAAAATGGTGTCCGCTGTGAGTACGGGCAGAAGGCAGACAGCCCAGGTTATCTGCGTGTACGGTTCTATGGAACTGGTGGAAAAGGCTGATATCCTGTCCGGCCGATATGGGCTGGCGGTGGAAGAGGATTACTGTGTTTTAAGTGAGGGACTGGCAAGACAGCTGTTCGGAAATGTGGATGCAGCAGGGCAATGGATAAAGATAGACAGAAGGAAGATGACGGTGGCAGGGGTGATAGAAAAAGACGGGGATGTCCTTATGATTCCTGTGAAGGATGGGAACGTGGAGCAGATGGCAGTGGAGGTGAAAGGGAGAATGGGGGCAAAGGAGAAGGTGGAAGGATTGCTGGGGAGATAAATGTAATAGTTCAGACGGCTACGTTATCTCAAAATTTCAAGCGTTAACTAGATGACATTGCTGTTTGGGCTGTTAGTATACCCAGATTGCTAGCACTCATTTTAAATGAGTGCTAAATTTTTGTTGACAATTTGTTCTAATCGTACTAGAATACATTTTAGCAGATATAACAGGCGGTTTTAAAAACAGTCTGAAATTATAAAAAGAGAGAAAGAAAAGGAGAGTTTACCTATGGCTACAAGGACAGGAAGTTTATCCATAAGCAGTGAGAACATTTTTCCGGTTATTAAGAAGTGGCTGTATTCGGACCATGACATTTTTTACAGAGAGTTGATTTCCAATGGTTGTGACGCCATTACCAAGTTGAAAAAACTGGAGCTGATGGGCGAATATGAGAAGCCGGAGGATATGGAGTACAAGATTTTGGTGACGGTGAATCCTACGGACAAGACTATTACCGTGACAGATAATGGTCTTGGTATGACAGAGAATGAGGTGGATGAGTATATTAACCAGATTGCATTTTCCGGGGCTCAGGATTTCTTAAACAAATATAAGGACAAGGCCAATGAGGAGCAGATTATCGGGCATTTCGGTCTGGGCTTCTATTCTGCATTCATGGTTGCGGACAAGGTTACCATCGACAGTTTGTCCTATCAGAAGGATGCCAAGCCGGTACATTGGGAGTCAGAAGGCGGCACGGAGTTTGAGATGGGAGAAGGCGACAGGGAAGAGCAGGGAACGACCATTACCCTCTATCTCAATGAGGACAGTGTGGAATTCTCCAATGAGTACCGGGCAAGAGAAGTCATTGAGAAATACTGTGGATTTATGCCGGTGCCGATTTTCTTAAACAATGCCACTGCAGAGCCGCAGTATGAGACTATCGAAAAGGATGAACTGACAGAGAAGGATACCATTGTTGAGACCATTGTGGAGGAGGCCAAGACAGAGGAGAAGGAGAACGAAAACGGCGAGAAGGAAGTGGTGGAAGTTTCTCCTGCTAAAGAAAAGTACAAGATTCTGAAACGTCCCGTGACCCTCAATGATGTAAATCCTCTGTGGAATAAGCATCCCAATGACTGTACGGAGGAGGAGTACAAGGAATTCTACCGCAAGGTATTTATGGATTACAAGGAGCCGCTGTTCTGGATTCATCTGAACATGGATTATCCGTTTAACTTAAAGGGAATCCTGTACTTCCCAAAGATTAATATGGAGTATGACAGCCTGGAGGGAACCATCAAGCTGTACAACAATCAGGTATTTATTGCAGATAACATCAAAGAAGTAATTCCGGAATTTTTGATGCTGTTAAAGGGCGCCATCGATTGTCCGGACCTGCCGCTGAATGTGTCCAGAAGCGCGCTGCAGAACGACGGTTTTGTGAAGAAGATTTCCGACTACATTACCAAGAAGGTGGCGGACAAGCTGTCCGGCATGTGTAAGACAGACAGAGAGAACTATGAGAAATATTGGGACGATATCAGTCCGTTTATCAAGTTCGGTTGCCTAAAGGATGAAAAGTTTGAAGAGAAGATTAAGGAGTATGTGCTGTTCAAGAATCTGGACGGCAAATATCTGACGCTTCAGGACTGCTTAGACAGCGCCAAGGAGAAGCATGAGAACATTATCTACTATGTGACGGATGAGAAGGAGCAGAGCCAGTATATCAACATGTTCCGCAAGGAGGGACTGGATGCTGTGATTCTGACCCACAATATTGACAGTCCGTTTATCAGCCAGTTAGAGCAGAAGAAGGAAGGACTTAAGTTCCTGCGTATCGATGCGGATGTAACCGATACCTTTAAGGAGACGGTAAAGGAGGAGGATGCGGAGAGCTTCAAGGCAGACTCCGAGAAGCTGACCGAGACCTTCAAGAAGGCTCTGGGCAATGACAAGCTGGAGATTAAGGTTGAGAAGTTAAAAGACGACCAGGTTGCTTCCATGATTACGGTTTCTGAGGAGAACCGGAGGATGCAGGATATGATGAAGATGTACAGCATGTCCGGCATGGACCCCAATATGTTCGGCGGCATGGGGGAGACACTGGTGTTGAATGCCAACCATAAACTGGTGCAGTATGTTCTGAATAATGCAGAGGCGGAACTGACCAATAAAATCTGTCAGCAGCTGTATGATATGGCGGCCTTAAGCCATGGCAGCCTGACTCCGGAGCGGATGACCAGCTTTATCGCCAGGAGCAATGAGATTATGATGGCGATGACGGAAGAGAAGTAAGTAATAAATAGAAACAGAAAAGGAACCATTCCGGCATACCAGGAAGAAGGTTCCTTTTTCCAGTACATCGGAGAAAGGAAGAAAGGGCCATGTCCTGCCGCATTGCCGTATGTGATGACAATCCTATAGATGCTGCCTATGTGGAGAAGCTTTTAAACATCTGGGCTCATGAGAGGGAGATTTATGTTTCCGTAGAAACCTTTCCCTCAGCCGAGGCTTTTTTGTTCTGCTATGAGGAAGACAAAGCCTTTGATTTTCTTTTGCTGGATATTGAAATGGGAGCCATGGACGGGGTGGCTTTGGCGAAACGGGTGCGCCGGGAGGATGAGGCTCTGCAGCTGATATTTATTACCGGTTACTCCGATTATATCACCCAGGGCTATGATGTGTCTGCCCTTCACTACCTGCTTAAACCGGTGAACCGGGAGAAATTCTTTGATGTTCTGGACAGGGGGATGGAGAGATGGAACCGGAATCAGAAATTTTTGAATCTGGAACTTTCTGGGGAGACGGTCAGAGTTCCTCTCCGGGAAATCCGCTATCTGGATGTATGCCGGAACTATGTCACCATTCACGGGAAGAAGGATTATACAGTGAAACGTTCCCTGCGGGAGTTTGAACATCAGCTGGATACCGGATTCTGCAGGGCAGGGCGTTCGTTGATTCTGAATCTGTCGTTTGTCCGGAGGGTGACGAGAACCGAGGTTTATCTTTCGGACCAGACCGTCCTTCCTCTTCCCAGGGGAGCGTATGAAACTGTAAACAGAGAAATTATTCGCAGCTGCTGATTTCAGGGGGAACATCTCATGTCCTTTTTTTCCAGGCAGATAGACAGGCGGATTGCCGCTTATCAAAAGGAACTAATCGAAACACATTATCAGGAGGTAGAGACCATGTACCGCCAGATGCGAGGGTGGCGGCATGACTACCGCAGCCATATTCAGGCTATGAAGGCTTACGCTGCCTCCGGTGATATGGAGGCTGTAAAAAAATATCTTGACTTGCTGGACACGGACTTGAACACAGTGGATACGGCGGTGAAAACAGGGAATTCTATGGCGGACGCCATCTTGAACAGCAAGATTTCTCTTGCAAGAGCAAAAAACGTTCCGGTTTATGCAGACGCTGACATTCCGGTTAAGCTGAATATGTCGGAGTTGGATTTGTGTATTATTTTAGGGAATCTCTTTGACAATGCCATTGAAGCCAGTCTTCAGCTGCCGGAGGGGCAGCGCCTGATTCGCATCTATATGGACATGAAAAATACCCAGCTGTACATTTCCTTTACCAATTTCACTGCCGGTAAGAAGATGACGAAAAGAGGAAGGCTTTTTCAGACGACGAAGGGAGCGGGCCGCGGTCTGGGGCTTATGCGCATAGATGAGATTATTGAGCGTCTGGATGGGTATTTAAGCCGCAACAGTGAAGACGGAGCCTTTACCACAGAGATTTTGATACCGCAGCTTTAGGTTGGTTCCAGGTTGGTCCCCTGCTTGAAACCATTCGTCCCCCGGATGATTCCGGGGGATATTTTTGTGGTAAACTTTTATTGCTGAAGGAATCAATAGAAAAACAGTTTTGGGGAGGCAGCGGATATGACAGAAACAGGAAGACCCAAGTACCACCTACATCAGAATACCGGCTTTATGCTTTTTACTGCCTGGCGGGTATGCAAATCCGTAATTTTTTCCGGATTGCTGTTGGCGCTTACAACATCCGCCAAAGCCGCCGTAGAACTTTTCGCTGCCCCGGCAGTTTTAAAAAAGGTGGAGACAGCCTCTTGTCTTAAGGAACTTATGATTGTGATTGCAGTTTTTGGCGGGAGCCTCTTTCTTTTGGCGGGATTGGAGGCCTATCTTCGCCAGAATACATTGTTTGGCCGTATCGCGGTTCGTCAGGCGCTGATCCGTCAGATAGGAGATAAGACGGCGAAAACCTCTTATCCCAATACATTGAACGCAGATTTTCTGAATTTTCAGGCAAAATCCTACCAGGCCTGTGAGAACAATACTTCCCCGGCAGAAGGATTCTGGACCACTTTGACGGAGCTTTTGACAAATGGGTTCAGTTTTCTGGCCTGGTCGATGATTCTGGCAGAACTGAATCCCTGGCTTATGTGTTTTATAGGAATCGTTTCAATGGCAGGGTATTTTGTCAGCAAGTCTGTGAACCGATGGGGATGGCATCATCGGGAGGAGGAAGCATGCTGCCATAAGAAAATGGACTATATCCGCCGTATGTCTGCCAGCCGCCCATGTGCCAAGGAAATCCGGATCTTTGGTCTGCGTCCTTGGCTGGAACAGGTGTGGAATGATGCATTCAAACAGTATCAATCCTTTCTTTTCAGGAGGGAAAAAACGTATATCAGGATAAACATCACAGATTTTGTGATGACCCTTATCCGCAGCGGCGTGACATTTTTTTACCTTCTGCCGCTTACATTTACAAGAGGGTTGTCCGTATCCGGCTTTCTTTTGTATTTTACGGCGGCCAATAGTTTTACCCGCTGGGTTACAGGGATTCTGGATAACTTCTCTCTGCTTCACAGGCAGAGCCTGGAGCTATCCGTAATTCGTGAATTTTTGGAGTGGCCGGAAATTTTTCGGTTTGAAAACGGGAAACCTCTACCAAAGGAGATGGACAAGCCCTATGAACTGCGGCTGGACAATGTGTCCTTTGCCTATCCCGGCTCTTCAAAAAATACAATTTCCCATATGAACCTGGTGGTTTCTCCGGGAGAGAAGCTGGCTGTCGTAGGGCTAAACGGTGCGGGAAAGACCACTTTGGTGAAACTGCTCTGCGGATTTTTAGACCCTGGGGAAGGCGCCGTTTTACTAAACGGAGAGGACATCCGCCAGTATAACCGGCGTGATTACTACCAGCTTTTCTCTGCCGTCTTTCAGGATTTTTCGGTCTTAGAGGCCAGTGTGGCCGAAAATGTTGCTCAGAGCGTTGATGATATTGACCTTGAACGTGTTAAGAAATGCATATCCCTGGCAGGCCTGGCGGAAAAAACAGAGTCCCTTCCCCATGGACTGGATACGAAAATCGGACGCAGGGTATATGAGGACGGGGTGGAACTGTCCGGCGGACAGACGCAGAGGCTGATGCTGGCAAGAGCCTTGTACAAAGATTCGCCTCTGGTGATTCTGGATGAACCTACGGCTGCTTTGGACCCTATTGCGGAAAATGACATTTATCTGAAATACAGTCAGATGACAGAAGGACGGACATCTGTGTTTATCTCCCACCGTCTGGCATCTACTCAGTTTTGTGACCGCATTCTGTTCCTGGAAAATGGAGCGGTTGCGGAGGAGGGAACCCACAGGCAGCTTCTGGACAAAAAAGGACGTTATGCAGAATTATTTGAGATACAAAGTCAGTATTATCAGAAAGGAGCACAAGATGGGCGAGAGAAAACGGAAACGGTCCTTTTTTCAGGCAGTCAGGCTTAACAACCGGGCCTGGGGGATATGGCAAAAGTTCTGTCCGGGATTATTTGTGTCTATAACTGGTTCCTCCATGGTTACAGCAATCATTCCCTATGTATCTCTTTGGATGACCGCCCGGATTATCAATGAACTGGCCGGAAATAAAAGTCCTCAGACCCTGGCTGTCCTGGTACTGGAACAGCTGCTGGTTACAGGAGGATTGACCCTGGTTGGCGGCATTTTGAAACACTTTAAAAATTATCAGGCGGATTCTGCCTCCTGTCAGTATAACCGGATTTTTATGGATAAAATGTTTTCTTTCGATTATGCGCACATGGACAGTCAGGTCACCTATGATTTATATTCTCAGGTTATCCAGAACGATAAATGGTCCGGTCTGGGGCTTCATAAAACCATTGTGC
The DNA here is from genome assembly GCA_910588325.1 of uncultured Hungatella sp. Classification (GTDB taxonomy): domain Bacteria; phylum Bacillota; class Clostridia; order Lachnospirales; family Lachnospiraceae; genus UBA3402. The sequence continues at coordinate 3,212 of CAJUPP010000040.1, read as the reverse complement.
TTTTTGAAGAGCTTATGACTGCCGTATTTCGGATGATAGGGGGAATTTCTCTGACGGTTTCCATGTTTCTTGCCAGGGTTCCGGGAAACAGAGAGGAGCTTGTATGGCTGAACCATCCGTTGTGCATGGGGATTTTGCTGGGGCTGATGCTGATCATTTCTGCGGTTTCTTCTGTCAGCGCCAGCAGAGGACAGAGGTATTGGATCCGCTATGCCGCTGAAACCAGGTTTGGAAACCGACTGGCAGATTTCTATGTATTTTTAAATAAGGATATGAAACGGGCGGTAGACTTGCGGATCTATAATCAGCAGGAAACGGTTGGCAATGTCTATATGGAGCGGGAGTATCCTTTTCTCCTTTCTTCCAAAATTGTTCAGTATGCCAAAGGACCTATGGGGGCATGGATGGCTTTTTCCCAGAGTATTTCTGCGGTGCTGACGGCAGCGGTATATTTTTTCGTGTGTGTGAAGGCGTGGGCCGGGGCCTACGGACCGGGCAGCGTAACTCAGTATATCGGCGCCTCCTCCAGTTTATTTACCGGAATTTCGGATTTGATGAATGTGTTAGGGCGGATGATGGAGAACGGAAATTTTCTGGAAGAGGTTTATGAGTTTCTGGATATTTCCAACACCATGTATCAGGGAAGCCTGACTACGGAAAAAAGAACGGACCGTCAATATGAGATTGAGTTTCGGGATGTTTCCTTTCGGTATCCGGGGACAGAGCAGTATGTCCTTCGCCATATTAATATGAAGTTTTTAGTTGGAAGCAAACTGGCTGTGGTTGGCATGAACGGTTCCGGAAAGACTACGTTTATTAAGCTGCTGTGCAGATTGTATGACCCTGTGGAAGGTGAGATTCTGCTCAATGGCATTGACATCCGCAAATACAGGTATGATGATTACAGGAACCTTTTTTCTGTTGTCTTCCAGGATTTTCAGTTATTTTCTCTTCCCCTGGGGGAGAATCTTGCCGGTTCCCGTCAGGTTTCGCTCAGTCAGGCAGAGGAGTGTCTAAAGAAAGCAGGATTTCATAATTGGAAGCAGGTTATGAAGGAGGGGCTTCAGACCTGTCTTTACAGAGATTTGGAGGAACCGGGAGTGGAGATATCAGGAGGCGAAGCCCAGAAGATTGCCATTGCCAGAGCGCTTTACAAAGATGCGCCCTTTATGATTCTGGATGAACCGACAGCGGCGCTGGATCCTGTGGCTGAGGCGGAAGTGTTTCAGCGGTTTCATGAGATTGCCGGGGACAGGACTGCCGTGTATATCAGCCACCGGCTGTCCTCCTGTAAATTCTGTCATAAAATTGCGGTATTTCATGAGGGGACGGTAGTGCAGCAGGGGAGTCATGAGGAGCTGGTGGCAGACACGGAAGGGATGTATTACAGGCTCTGGAGCGCACAGGCGAAATATTATTGTCAGAAGGGGTGAAATATCTTATAATAAAAGCAGTTGATGAAATTTTGGTATATTCCGGGAGGTATGGCCATGAAACTGCCGTTTTTAAAAAAGAAAGAAGAGAAGAAAGAAGTTGTCTTTCAAAACGTAAAAAGCCAGCAGGGATTTACGCTGGAAAATCAGGACAGAAAGGTTACGGATTTCAGGGATGTGGATATCGAGGACTATCTGGCGGATATGTTTGTCACACCAGACCAATTTGTAATTCTGACGGCACCAGAACCGCAGTATAAAATCCGCTATGTCCAGGCGTGTACTCATGACGGAGAAATCGAAGTTGAACTTGGAATTGAGGAGGAAGGAACCAGATTGCATTATAAGATGTGTTCAGAAGAAGAATGCTGTCGTATCTTTCTGGAATTTTATGATAATACCTTTCTTCCTGAGATGGCGGAATACAAGCCGGTGGAATTTTAGTTACAGCATCGAATGTTAAAGACAGATATGAAAATAAAATATAGAAATCATTGACATTCTGTACGGTATTTCTTATAATCAGATGTAGTAAAGAAAACTATGTATGATGATGAAAATGTGTCCGCAAAAGTTAATTGAAGGCAGATATTTAGTTTTTGCAGGACGCAGGAAGAAGTATGGAGGAAAGTCATGAGCTATAAGATTATCGGTGACAGCTGTCTGGATTTGACAGATAAGATGAAGAATGATTCCCATTTCCAGATGATACCCTTAACTCTCCAGGTGGATGATGTTCAGGTAATAGATGATGAGACATTTGACCAGAAGCGTTTTTTGGAGTTGGTGAAGAACAGCCCAAATTGTCCAAAGACTGCCTGTCCTTCTCCGGAGACGTTTAAGCAGGCCTATGGCTGTGATGCGGATGACATCTATGTCATTACGCTGTCAAGTAAGTTAAGCGGTACCTACAACAGTGCGCTCATAGGCAAGCAGATGTACGAGGAAGAATATGGACGGAAAAATATTGCAATTATAGATTCCTGGTCCGCATCTGCGGGAGAACTGCGTCAGGCCCTTTTTATCGAAGAATTGTGCAAGGCAGGAGTACCCTTTGAAGAAGTGGTAAAACAGGTGGAAGACTTTAAGACCAACAGGATGCAGACCTTCTTTGTACTGGAGACATTGGATGCCCTGCGAAAGAATGGCCGCCTTACAGGCCTCCAGGCATTTTTTGCTACTACGCTGAACATTAAGCCAGTAATGGGAGCAGAGCAGGGAACCATCATTAAGCTGGACCAGGCAAGGGGAATTAACAAAGCGTTAAGCCGCATGTGTTCCATAGCGGTAAAGTCCGTTCCGGATCCGGAGAACCGGATTCCGGTAGTTGCCCACTGCAACAACCCAGAGAGGGCACAGCTGATGAAGGAGGAACTTTTAAAGCTGGTGCCGTTTAAAAAAGTGGTGATTACAAAGACAGCAGGGGTTGCCACCGTATATGCTTCTGACGGAGGGATTGTGCTGGCACTGTAAAAAATAGAAGATGCGAAGGGGCTGTGAAAACAGATGTTTGTTTTTTCACAGCCCCTTCAGTTCTTGTCAAGAGCCTTGTTGTTTCTATCAGGCCGTGCTATAATCGTAGCAGCTCAGATATGAATGTCATTTAGTTAAAGTTTTGCTGTTTGAGAAATCGTGGAAGGTCCGCCCGACGAGAGAATGATATTGTTTCTCCTGGGCACGCTCTCGCTACGTGAAGAGCGTAGCGGTACGTAAGGCGCTAAAGGACAGCGCCTAAGTACCGACGGTCTTCAAGTACCCTGGAGAAACAATATCATTCTC
>CAJUPP010000039.1:33572-34258 GCA_910588325.1 uncultured Hungatella sp. | reverse complement strand
TTTTCCCCTTTTTTCGTGGTTTTTTCAAAGGATTCTATCCCAAACAAAGGATAGCGTGAAAAAGACTTCTTTATGAAAGCCGTCAGTATCACAACTGTGTATTTGTGGGACGTGATTTGTTGGGGAAAGCCCGCTGTGCCTGCCTGCGTGGGACATACGGCGCATTTAAAATGGACGTGCACGGAAGCGACAAGGGATACAGTTTTTCCATACCTGCCGCTGGTGTGAGGGCTGTTACAAAAGCTCCGTCGGGCACGAATATGAACAGCCAGTATCTGGTGGTGGCGGAAAGCCCCATAGATGTGCTTTCCGTTGCCACCCTGTTAAAAATGCAGGGGGAGGACTGGACAAAATAACATTGTCACGCAGTTTATGTAATCCTGCAAGATGGTGAAAATCCGCCCGGTCAAAGGAGATGGTGAATTCCAGTGTCTTACCTTTGCGCCCGATAATGATATGGTACTGGTATAGAACCAGGCGGTCAAATTCCTGCGCGCATTTTTGTAATAAATCCATAGATATCCTCTTTTCTAAATGTAAAAGTCCCCGCCGTCGGGCAGGGACTTCCTGGGCATTTTCTTTCAGCGGACTGACCAGTGGGCCAGTCTGCCTGAGCCGGTTTGAGGTTTCGCTGCACAACCCCTCCTGAAAGCTCCATAAGGCAATGCTTACCGGCGCACTCCCTT
>CAJUPP010000039.1:0-33562 GCA_910588325.1 uncultured Hungatella sp. | reverse complement strand
GCGCTTTAACAGACACACGCCGTTGCCTGTCTTATACTATTATTATATGTATGAAGCAGAAATATGTCAATGAATTTTACGTTTAAATTTTAACATGGTTGGTGTCGGCAGTACTGTACGGCAATTCCGGTGGGGATTGTGCTGGCGCAGACATGGAATATACCGCTGCTTGAGCAGGTTGGAAAGGCAGTCGCGGCAGAGATGCAGGAGTTCCAGGTCGCATGGTGGCTGGCGCCGGGTATGAATATTCACAGGAATCCGCTGTGCGGGCGTAACTTTGAATACTATTCCGAAGATCCGCTTATCAGCGGCCGGATGGCGGCAGCAATGACCAGGGGCGTGCAGTCGGTGCCGGGTGTCGGGACAACGATCAAGCATTTTGCATGTAATAATCAGGAAGATAACAGGATGGGCTCTGACAGTGTGCTTTCCGAGCGTGCACTGCGCGAAATCTATTTGCGGGGATTTGAGATTGCCGTCAAGGATTCCCAGCCAATAGCAATCATGACTTCTTACAATAAAATCAATGGGGTTCATGCCGCAAACTGCCAGGATTTATGTATTGTGGCGGCGCGCGAGGAATGGGATTTTCAGGGAATCATCATGACGGACTGGACGACGACATATCCGGCAGGAGGGAGCATATCCTGGGAGTGTATTGCAGCGGGAAATGATCTGATCATGCCGGGATATGCCGGAGACTTTGAGAATATACGGGAGGCATTGCAGTCAGGAAAACTCGGACGGGAGGAACTCAAAGACTGTGTAAGGCGTCTGATTACAGTTATCTATCAGACACTTGCCTTTGAAGACTGCAGGAGTTACGGTTCGCGCGTAGAAACTGTAAGAAATAACAGGAGTTTTCGCGGTTCTTTATAAGAAAAGAGGTTTGAAACAGGCGATGGAAACAGGGACAATACTGTTTAAGACGGAGAAAGTAACAGACAGGATCACACGCATTTATGGGATTGCGGGAGAGTTGATGTATCTTGCGGAGGGAGACGGCAAGGCAGCACTGATCGATACAGATGTGGGAGTCGGCAATCTAAGGGAACTGGTGCGCTCGCTGACAAAAAAGGACGTGTATGTATTATTGAGTCACGGGCATGTAGACCATGCTCTGGGGGCTGGTGTGTTTGAACAGGTGTATATGAGCCTGCTTGATGAGAATGTATACAGAGAAAATTCACAAATATCCCACAGGGAAGCTTTTCTAAATGCATCTGTCCCCGATTGGAGGAGGCGGGTGTATCCGGGCGCGTTTGTGGAGAAACTTGTCAACTGTTTCCATCCGCTTGAAGACGGACAGCGGTTTGTGCTGGGCGGGCTGACAATAGAGGCAGCCGCTCTTGCCGGACATACGTCCGGTTTCATGACGTTTCTGTTTGAGAAGGAGCGGGTGCTGCTCTTTGGGGATGCCTGCAATTCATACACCTATCTCTTTGACCATAATTCCGCTTCGGTGTCAGAATACAGGGAGAATCTTATGAGTTTCCAGGAGCGGGTATACGGGCGGTATGACAGGGGACTGGTCTCGCATGGAACAGGGAACGCCGCGGAGGGACTACTGGAATCAGCCATTTTGCTGACAGAGGATATTCTGAATGGAAATGCCGAGGATGTTCCGTTTGAGTTTATGGGAGAAAAGGCATATATCGCCAGACGCGTTGATGCACATCTGAAACGTCTGGACGGAGGTGCGGCAAATATTGTCTACGCAAAGAACAAAATGAGATCGCTGCGGTGACAGGCAGCATACTGGCGGAAAGATCGCTGTGTTTAATAGGAGGAACTATGAGGAGACAGATCGTATCAGGAATCATCATGTTGGCCATTCTGACTGCGGGTCTGACAGGGTGTCAGGATAAAGAGCCGACAGTGCTGTAGCAGACGGAAGCGACAGACGGCGATGAATTAACAGTTGAGCCAAAGTACAAGACAGTCACAGAAGCAATGGATTGGGGTCCGGCGATTACGAAGGTAATTTTGGAGATGGGCGTCACGGTAGATGGGAGTACGATTGATACAAAGAGTTTTTTGGTGTCTTCGGAACGGAAGTTCAAAGGACTTGACCTGACAACGGGCAGGACAGTGTCAGATGTCTACGTATCAGATGCGGACGGAAACAGGGATAGCACAGGAGCCTGTATTACCATTGAAATGGAAGTTGGTCCGGAAATGGCCTAGGTTTCCCCGTTTAACTATGATCTCGCAAGTGGTTTCAACCAGTATGTTGAGACAACATACCTGATAGAGGCTGCGGAAAATGCAGGATTAAGGGCAGCAGACGGAAGAGCTCTGAAGATGGGAGAAACAGATGCATCTGATAATCAGGGAAATATTAATATGATTGCGGATACATTTGACTGTACAGGAAGCTATAGCGATGAGACAAGCGGTATTACATTATCATATGCATCTTATCAGCCGGAAAACGCACGGAATGGTGAAACACCGCTTATCATATGGCTGCACGGAGCAGGTGAAGGCGGCACAGATCCAACAATTGCAATTATGGGAAATAAGGTAGTCAATCTGGCGACGGAAGATATATGGATACAACAGATCCCGGTGCAGGAATTTCATATTATACTGAGGCATTGATGGGACTGATAGAAACTTACGTATCTAACCATGGGGAGATTGACACGGATCGGATCTATATCGGAGGTTGCTCCAATGGAGGGTATATGACGGTCAATATGCTGACTGCGTATCCGGAGTATTTTGCAGCCGCATTTCCTGTATGTGAAGCATATGAGGAGGCGTGGCTGGATGACGAGAAAATCGCCAGGTTAAAAAATATTCCCATATGGATGACTGCTGCGAAATCAGACCGCATGGTTTTGACAGAAAATCACAGCAGTGCGCTTTACAACAGGCTTGTAGCGGCAGGAGCACAGGACATTCGTTATAGTCTCTTTGAAAATGTTGTGGATACATCTGGAAAGTACTTTCAGAAAGATGGGGTTACACCATATGAATATCAGGGACACTGGTCATGGATTTACACGTTGAATAATGAATGTGTGGAGGAAACAGATGGTGGGGAAATATCAATTTTCGAGTGGCTTGCGCAGCAGTCGAAATAGATGCAGTTCAGAAAAGAGAGGTTGGTTCGAGGCATGAAATTACCATTAAAGGAAAAAGTTGTCCATGAACTGTTTCAGGGCAAAGGGGATATTGCTATCTGTGATATTGTGACGAGCAATATGATGAGATCAAGAAACAGGTGTTTTATCATTATCCGATTGAAGCAGGGAGTTAGCCCAGCAGGTTTTAGACTTTTTTTAACTGGGCTTTTTTAACTGGGCTTTTTATAGATTTCTCATTGCTTCAAGAACAATTATTTCATCACTTTCAAACATATGTGAGTATCTTTTCAAGATGATTTCTTGTGTATCACCCGAAACTTTTTCGATTACACTCAATGGAACATTGCTTTTTATGAGGTTTGATATAAATGTATGTCTGAACATATGGCAACTAAATAAAGGCAGTTCAAGGTCTTTACAAGCCTTTTTAATAGTCTTATCACACAGCCCATATTGCCAGTTAAAAATCTTATCATCTAATAAACCATCTTTTAATAAATGCTCCTCTTTTATTCTCATAAAAAGTCGTCCTGGTGCAGGAGCGAGAGGTATATTTCTTTTCTTTAAATTCTTTGGGTCTTTTGTAAGTTTTATAGCACTTACATACGCTTTATTGATATTTATTCTCATACCTTGTAAATATTTTTCTTTTACACTTTCTGAACTTGGAGCAATCCGAATAGGCTTTTCATCAGTCTTTCTGTAATAACTAAATTCTTCAAAATCATTATAAGTAAGTGCCAGACATTCCCCAATCCGTAGACCTGTATAATACAAAATATTAAACATCAATCTGAATTTTGGGTATTTGTTTTCACCTAAACGCCAATACTCATTATCTTTGAAATAGTTATCTATTTTGTCAAATTCCTCTTTTGAAATAACTGTATAATCTTCTTTGCGTTTTGTTTTTAAATTATCAGCGTAAAATAAAAAATTCTCTTTTATCAATTTCTTTTTGTATGCAAGATTTATCATTTTTCTAAATGTAGAATTGAGTAATCTTAAAGTTTCATCTGAATAATTATGTTCTCTCATATCAGCACAAAACTTTTGATAAACAGTTTCATCTATGTTTTTAAGTTTCGTATCAGCAGACAAAAACTGGTATATCATAGACATATTACGAGAAGTATTATTTATAGTGACTGGGCTGAAATCTTGGCTCTTGGCTTTAATAAGCCATAACTCATAAACGCCTTTAAGAGTAATATCTTTGCTATCTTCAACAACGCCACCAGTCTGCAGTCTTGTTAATTCTTGTCTGGCTTCTGTTAATGTATTGATATTGTAAACCCACTTTGCCCGATACCGATTTTTTTCAGTCTTTGGGTCATACTCTTTATAGTTATACTTCACATCATATTTTTTCGTATTCTCATTGAAATAAATGCTTTTATACTTGGTTTTGCTTCTCTTTACCGTATCAGCCATATTGTGCGCCCCTTTCGTATATGTGGCTTGTTTGCCTTGTTTATACGATTATAGCACATATGCGCTACGAATACTATACAAATATTTGGTATTTTATACTAATTTTACGGTTTTTAAAGTCTTAAAACCATTTAAAATCAAGGATTTATAATATTTGCATATTCGAAAGCGAGAAATATAAAAGCTATCTCTTCACTATATCAAAATTTTATAATTACAGTTTCAACAACACTCTGCTGATAGACTTACAGTGCCCTGACGCAACCTTAGTGGCAGGGTTATCAAGCATGGCAGAAGAATTTCAACCGCCATGTAAACAAGGGGGAGAGGGGAATCCGTATCCTTGCCCCTGCCCCTTACAAGATCAAAGAGGAACGGGATAAGTTAGACCCTGTGACCGGGGAGGTCATGCTGGATAAGGACGGTATGCCGCAGACGGAGGAAGTCGAGGTTAAAATCCCTGCTTTCCGTGCTGTGTCCGTCTTTGATGTAAAGCAGACATCGGGGGAGCCAATCCCGGAGCTGGAGGCAAAAGAGCTTCTGTCCACAGTGGAGGGGGATGAGGACTTTATCAAGGCGATCTCCTATGTTGCACCAGTTCCGGTCAGCTTTGAGGACATTCCCGGCGATTCCAAAGGGTTCTTCAGCCCGACAGAAAAACGGATTGCGGTGCAGGATGGCATCATAACGGATCCCTGTCATTGTGGGCGGCGGCAGAAATTCCGATATGCCGCAGTTTAATGACTTTGAGATTGACCTGGATAAGAAAGAGGTAACCATGATGAGCCGCCTTTCCCCGGCAAAGCAGGCGGAGGGCATCATCAACCGGTTAGAGTTTGTCAAGACCGCTTTTTCCGATGATGAGCGAAACCTTATCGTGAATTATGCCTTTAAACTGAATGACATGGAAAAGATAAGGGAGCTTGCGGAGCATACCTATTATGGGAAAACGGAGGGCAGCCAGGGGGCTTCCCTTGCGGTTATTGACGCACAGACGGAGATTGACGTACTCCCTGACCCGATGATCGGCTTATGGGAGATGGAGAAATACGGCTATACATGGGGCGAAATGCTGCCGCTGACGCAAGAAAGGGCATTGGAATTTTTTGACCATGACCTGCCCGTATACCTGCTCCATGGGGAAGGTTCGGAAACAACCGTGAATGACAGGAAACAGATTATAGCCCATGAGGGTATTTTCGGCATCGAAAGACAGGAGGGAACGGAGCATGAGCTGTGAACTGAACCAGTATATTTTAAAGGAATGCACAAGGCTTCATTCCGTGATGGAGTAGAGGGAATTTATGGAGAAAGTGCGTTTTCCGATGATGGCGGGAGAAGCATTCACAGGATAAAAGCTTATTCCACTACAATTAACAGCGGGAAAAATGTGCTGCAGTTCATCATACAAGGGAACTGGGTGGAGCAGTGCGGCTTTGAGATTGGCTGCAGCGTTCGCGTAAATAGGAGAAGAATAAGACGGGTATGCCGAAGCCGCATAGTTGGGTAAAAGATAGATAAAACGAGGTAGATATTTGAACGATGAAAAATGGGAGGTAGAAGAAAGATGGCTTTATTTGGAAAAGAATCTTTTTCAGGAGAATTGGGAAAGGCGAAAGAATTAGCAGGAAAGGCAACAAAAGCAGCCAAAACGGGGATAGCTACAGAGAATCAGCATCAGGTATAGATAAAAGGGCATCTTCTATACCTGATGCTCAAAATTGCAAACCCAAAATAAAAGTTATTTCTTCATTAACCAGGCTCCGGCATTCCATGCTTTGGCAATCTGTTTCCCTGTTGTATAATAGCCGTGCTGGAACTGGTCAAAGGTAAGTGCCTGTAATTTTACAGGATCAACTTTCCCGTTTTCACTGAGCACCTTTTCTTCGGCTTTCACATTGACAATTTTCCCTACGATTCCTGAAACATATTCTGTTTTAAGGAATTCAAGAAGTTCACATTCCATAACAACCGGAAATTCCTCAATGACAGGTGCATGGACTTTATCACTTTTTATGGCATGATATCCGGTCCGTTCAAACTTATCATCAATCTTATTTCCTGATGCAATACCGAAAAAGTCTGCTGCATCGACATGCTTTTCGTCAGCAAGTGAAACGGTAAATGCCTTGCTCGACTTGATATTGAGCCATGTTTTTTTGCCTTCCCCAATAAAAAGAATAATCTTGTCATCATCGCAAATCTGTCCCCACGCGACATTCATCACATTGACTTTTTCATTCTCATCATACGCTGCAACCATCAATACAGGCATTGGATAAACAGCTTGGACCAATCCCAAATCTTTTTTCATTTTCATACCTCTCTTTATTGATTTATTATTTAGAACATGATAGAATTATAGCATTACACTAAAAATATCACAAGTACCTACTTTTATGTAAGGTACTTATATAAAGGAAAGCAATGGGAAGAAAAAGTATTGAAGATGCAGATTTTTATGATACAGGATATAGTTACACACTTTCTCTGATTAGCGGAAAGTACAAGCCCATTATTCTCTATTGTCTGATGGAATATGAGCCGGTACGTTTCAATGAAATGCAGCGATATTTAAAGAAAGTAGCCGATAAGACCCTTAGCCAGAATCTTAAAGAATTGGAAGCCGATGGTTTGATTATTCGTGAGGTTTATCCTCAGATACCTCCAAAAGTTGAATATTCTCTAAGCGATCGGGGACATTCTCTTGTAAAAGTCCTTGATAAGCTGTGCGACTGGGGAAATAAAAACAGAAGATGATTCTGTACTGCTAACAGATAGCTACATACCCATATTGAAGTAAAATGGAAACTCAGCTTTCATTTTCGAAAAAACGGATATATAATAAAGTAACGATTAGGATTTCAGGAGGTAAAAGACATGATATTGAAGAATAAGTATCCCATATGTGAATTTGATACCAGTAAAAATCCGATTATTCAGCCGACAAATTTTTTGTCTAAAAGTCTTCCTGAAAAATGTGTTATTACCTTTTTCAGGAAAGAGCTGAATCAATTTGTTGCGGAAAACAATCTTCCTGTCATTGGTTATCTTAACTCGGAAGTGCTTGATATACCAGTTTATGAATATGTATATGGTACGGAACGACTCTGTATTACAATGGCTTTTTGCGGTGCGCCTGGTGCGGCTGTAACGCTTGAAGAACTACATGCCATGGGATGTGAAAAGTTCCTGATCTGTGGAGGCGCAGGGGCACTGACAAAGGACAGTAAAGTAGGAGAGATCATTATTCCGGTCTCTGCGGTCAGAGATGAGGGAACATCCTATCATTACCTAGAACCATCCCGTGAAATTGAATGCCATAAAGAGACGGTTGAGCGTGTTGTTTCGTGTTTGAAGCAAATGGGGATTCCATTTATCACAGGAAAAACATGGACAAGTGATGCCATATACAGAGAAACCCCTGATATGGTTGAATTAAGGCGAAACGAGGGATGTATCACGGTGGAAATGGAAGCGGCAGCTTTTTTTGCAGTGTCTCAGTATTATAATATTCCTCTTGCACAGTTATTATATGCTGGTGATGACGTAAGCGGTGAGATGTGGGATTCTCGAAATTGGAATATGCAAAAGGATGTACGTTATAATTTAATCTCCTGTGCAATTGAAATTATAAAGAAGCTGTAGTGGCTTTGAGACGAATATTTTGTGGAAGAAGGAGACATTATGAGTGAGGGGTATGCAGAGAAAACACCGGCAGAAATGAGAAACCGCCTGGCAGCGGAGCGGGTGATTCAGGCCTTGAATTCCAGGCATATGGAAGGATATTTTGCGGCTTCTAAAGAGGAGGCAAGTAAGCTGGTCCACAGTCTTGAGGACGGGATTTCCCGTGTGCGCCATGTGGCGGCTCCCATAAATGCCTTACGTTTCCCGGGAGAAACTCCCTGCAGGCAGACCGGAATCTGCGGGGATTGCCGCAGGGATGACTGTATCTGCAGCCAGCTGGTGATTACCAGAGGATGCAGGCCGTCCGGAAGAATAAAGGTTATCCTGGTGGGAGAGAATCTGGGGTATTGACTTTCCAGATATTTCTTGTTTACAAACATATGTTCGATATATTATGATAAACATACCCTCTGTGGCAAGGGTATGTCTCCCTGCCGTGGAGGCATATCATGGAAGTCAGAAAGGGGTGTTATCAGTGGAAAGCATACTGTGCGTTGACATTCCGGTACAGATGATTTCCTGTACCGACACAAACGGAAAAATTACACCGATGAGATTTCGTTTTCGCGACAAAGATGGAGAAATCGTTACCATTACTATCGATAAAGTGCTGTCCCAGGATCAGGACAGAAATCGGGTGGGTGTGAATTTCTCATGTGCCGCCATGATATACGGCACCAAAAAAACATTTACCCTCTGGTACAATTATTTTGCACATGAGTGGCGCCTTTCCCGTCTGCATTTATAATATGATGCCAGGGTCAAAAGGCTATGTATGAAATGCGGAGCGATCCGTTGGTATCAGGGGGCAAAATACCTTTTGCCCCCAACATTATAACATATCCATAGTCCGAAACAGATCTCCTCCCATAGAAAAAACGTGTTCAATAGGGAGAGCCGTTCCGTCTGTGAAAATAATCTGGCGCTGGTATTCATCGATTTTTTTCACTGGCTTGCAGACTGTCACATAGGTTCCGCCCTTCTTTTTCTCATCAGGCTGAAAATATGTGATTTCGCATACTGGTTTTAGATCCAGGTTTTCCTTAAGGAGCTGAAGCTGTTCATCCAGCCGCTCTTTTCTGTCCTCATCCAGCTCGACGAAGGAATCGGTCTGGCGTGCCGCCTCCAAAATGGCATCTTCATGTCCGGTAAGGGCGGCGAAAGGCGAAAACTGGGCTGCACGGTTTAAAAGGGGCATCTGGGGGTGGCGCTTGGATATATGGTGGGGGAGATAGATGATGTCATCATACTTCTGATCTTCTTGCAGCTTCATGCTTTATGACCTCCGATTTGATGGTTTCGTTCTATGGTGGTTCCTCCTTCCTGAAGGTTCATGCCTTTCAGGATTGCATTCTTTCCAAATTTCTTTTTGACGGACAGCATAGCCTCCTGCAGCTTTCGCTCTTTGGAACGTCTCTCTTCTTCTTTTTTTCGTTCTCTTTCCAAAGCCTTATAATCCGTAAACAGATCCAGCTGTTGAAACTGCTCCGGTTCTCTGACCTGTGTCTCATCAACCAGGTGGTTGGCTGCTACAGTCACACGGCGGATGAAAAGTGTGGGATTGATGATACGCTGATATAATTCCATGACTGCATCCATAATGATCTGAGTGGATGAAGTAGGGGGATTTAAATTGACAGTGCCGTGGGCGTGCTTTGGAACCATCCGGCCGTAATGGTCCATTGTGATTTCGCCTTTGTACCTGTTTCTGATTTTCGGGTCCGAAAGACTGCTTCTGTCGTATCCGATGGTGAGCGTTAGCTGGTCCGTCACCAATCTCTTTTCCACCAAATCAAGAACTAAAAGGTCGGTCATTTCCTGTACAATCAATCTTCCCTTCTCTGTGTCGTAGGGGCACTGCAGCACCTGCCCGGAGCTTAGGCTGTTTGCCTCCGGCTTGTAGGCCTTGACTAAGTCCATGGTGACAGGTTCCCAGCCCCAGGCGTGGTCAATCAGAAGCTCTGCGTTGACGCCGAACATCTTGTAAAGAAGTTCTTCGTTATAGTAATCGCTGTCTTTTCCTAAGGAGCAGCGGGCGATATCTCCCATGGTAAAGAGATGGGCAGCTTCCAGTTTTTTCCGGTATCCATGTCCGACCCGCCAAAAATCGGTGAGAGGACGATGGTTCCACAAAAGCCTGCGATAGCTGATTTCGTCCAGCTGGGCAATACGGACACCGTACTCATCCGGCTCCACATGCTTTGCCACGATATCCATTGCCACCTTGCACAGGTACAGATTGGTGCCGATACCGGCGGTTGCAATCATTCCTGTGGTGCTTAGAATATCCCGTATGATTTTGGAGGCCAATTCCTTTGGAGTCATCTTATAGGTATCCAGATAATGGGTTACATCTATAAATACCTCATCTATGGAATACACATGGATGTCCTCCGGGGCAATGTATTTTAAATACGTATTGTATATGATGGTGCTGTACTTCAGGTAAAAGCTCATTCTTGGGGGAGCTATGATGAAGGAAAGCTCAAACTCCGGATGTGCGGCCAGCTCCGTTGCAGAGCAGGAGGAGCTGGTAAGTTGTCCGCCGGGAGCTTGGTGCTTTCTCTCAATATTAATTTCCTTTACTCGCTGGAACACTTCAAACAGTCTTGCCCTTCCGGGGATGCCGTAGGCCTTCAGAGAAGGCGACACAGCAAGGCAGATGGTTTTCTCTGTTCTTTCGGCATCTGCAACTACAAGATTCGTGGTAAGAGGATTCAGCTGTCTTTCCGCGCACTCTACAGATGCATAGAAAGATTTCAGGTCGATAGCGATATAAATATGATGCTCATCCATAGGCGGCCCCCTTTATAATTTTGGAGAAAATACGATATGAAACATGGCTTTAGCATGCCAACTAAGCATATTATAACAGAATATATGTTTGATTACACCATGTTTTTGTGATTTCTATTGACAAGACAGAGATTGTGTGATATTAAATTGGTAGCACCAATTTAAAGAGAGGGAAAAACGTTGAAATATATAAGACAATTCGGAATCATCCTGCTAATATCCCTTGTGGGAGAACTGCTGCATCAATGGCTGCCGCTGCCCATTCCGGCAAGTATATATGGTATTATCCTGTTGTTTTTGTGTTTGGAGTGGAAGGTGATTTCCCTGGCTTCGGTGAAAGAGGCCAGCAGTTTTTTAATAGAAATTATGCCCATTATGTTTATCCCTGCTGCCGCAGGTCTGATGGATTCCTGGATGGTTATAAAAACATCGTGGGTATCTTATGGAGCGATTACCGTAATCTCCACAGTTGTGGTCATGGCCGTATCGGGAAGGGTGGTACAGGCAGTTATGAAG
This sequence comes from uncultured Hungatella sp., assembly GCA_910588325.1. Classification (GTDB taxonomy): domain Bacteria; phylum Bacillota; class Clostridia; order Lachnospirales; family Lachnospiraceae; genus UBA3402. Next base: position 22,034 of record CAJUPP010000039.1, on the reverse strand, counting down.
ATGGAAAAAGGAAAGAAAAAGTCTGGAAACGAAGGAGAGGGGTGAGCGTTCTATGAATCAGCTATTTGCAGTATCCGTATTTTTCGGAGTGTTTATCACGCTGGCCGCTTATGAAGTCGGTTCTGCTATAAAAAGAAGATTTAAAAAGTCTGTGTTTAATCCCCTGCTGATTGCAATCATCCTTGTGATTCTGTTTTTGCGCCTGTTTGACATAGAATATTCTGTATATCAGGAAGGGGCAGAAGTTATCAGCTTTTTGTTGACTCCGGCTACGATCTGTCTTGCGGTTCCTCTGTATGAGCAGCTGGAACTGTTAAAGAAGAATTTAAAGGCCGTGCTTGCCGGGATTATTTCAGGAGTACTGACCAGTCTTGGCAGCATTCTTGTTCTGGCCCTGCTGTTTAGGCTTGACCATGCAGCTTATGTGACGCTGCTGCCGAAATCCATTACTACAGCTATCGGGATGGGAGTTTCGCAGGAACTGGGAGGATATGTGTCGATTACTGTGGCGGTCATCATTGTTACAGGTGTGCTTGGCAATATGCTTGCAGAAACCGTATGCAGGATTTTTAAGATCCAGGACCCGATTGCCAGGGGAATTGCCATAGGTACTTCTTCTCACGCCATAGGAACGGCAAAGGCTATGGAAATGGGGGAGGTTGAAGGGGCTATGAGCAGCCTGTCTATCGTTGTTTCAGGAATTCTGACGGTCATCTGTGCCAATGGATTTGCGCAATTTGTGTGACGGAGGAAGGCGCTGTGGGAACGGAAGGCAGAGAGTATCAAAAGGCTATTGAACATCTGTGTGGGCTGGTTAAGACAGGAGAGCTGAATCTTGGCTCTAAGCTTCCTGCGGAGAGGGAGCTTGCACAGACACTGTCAATCGGACGCAATTCAACGAGAGAGGCACTGAGGATACTGGAGAACATGGGTGTGGTTGAGTGCAGGCAGGGCTCTGGAAACTATATTGCAGGGAACATGTCAAAAACCATATCAGGGGTTATTGAGATGATGCTGCTTTTGAGACAGGTTACGAAGGAGGAAGTGATTGCGTTTCGGCGGGATATGGAAAAGGCAGTCTGCAACCTGATTATTGGCAGAGGAAATATTGAAGCATGGTATGACAGGATTGAGGCTGTTCTTGGGACGGATATGGAATCCTGGTCTTTAGAGGAACAGATGGAGAGTGACTGGAAATTTCATTACATGCTGATTTCAGCTGCGGAAAACCAGTTGTGGATCTGTATATCGGAAGCAATCAGCAAAATCTATCAGGAATGGATTGTAGATGTCCTGAATGATGCGGATTCTGATATGAGATGCCGGATTTATAAGTCTCATGAGGCTATACTCCTGGCACTGCGAAAGGGCTCCAGGGAAGCTGTGGAAAAGGCAATCGATAATCATTATAATCTGTTGGTCCAAAGCTAAATGGGGATATGCCAATGGAGCTTGCGGCGGGAATTGTAAGGAGAAAATTGAAGGCGAAAAGAAAAAACAGAATCGGCAGAAAAATAAATACAGAGGGGCGTCGGAAAATGGAACCGACAGCCCCTTTTCTTGTGATGACAGTATGTATTTTAAACTGGCAGCGCTTTTTCAATGATGCCAAAACCCAGAGGATAAGGCCCGGTATGTACGCCGATGGTAGCCCCAATCTGATAGATGGGTATTTCTTTTATGTGGTATCCCTTATCCTGAAGCACAGACAGAGCCTGGTTGCGGAAGGCAGTCCCTTCCTCCATATCATACCCATAGCCTACTGCAATACTATAGGATTCGATTCCAAGGCTGCTTTCCTGCAGGTATTCCAGGAGAAGATTCAGAGCCTTCCTTGAGGTGCGTTTCCGTCCTCTGTCAGCGCCGGAGGGAAAGATTTCTCCCTGCTTCAGGGTGATTACAGGCCGGATATCCAGAACGCTTCCGGCAAGGGCGGCTACCTTTCCGATCCGTCCGCCGTGTTTCAGATATTCCATATTTCCTACAGTGAAGAAAATCCGTCCGGTGGTTTTGATTTTTTCCAGCCGTGCGATGGTGTCCTCATAACTGACACCGTGATCCCTCAGGCTGACTGCCTCCAATACGTACTGACCCTGAAGAACCGTATTGACAGTAGCGTCAATGACCGTAATCCGGGCATCCGGATATTTCTCCTGCACGAAAGTCCGGGCATTGAGGGCGGATTGCATGGAGCCGCTGAATTTTGTGGTGATACAGATACAGACTACCGGAAGCCCCTCTTTAGCAAAAGGCAGGAAGGCCTCCTCATAATCCTGGATGGAGGGCATGGAGGACTTGGGATATACGCCTTTCTTGTCTACCATCTGCTGATAGAAGTCCCGAATGTCGATTTCTACATTTTCCTTGAAATAATGCTGGTCGTCGAAGGAAACGTAGAAGGGAACTACAGTAATGTTCTTTTTCTGTGCCAATTCTGGCGGAAGGTCACAGGAACCGTCGCTGATAATATGGAATGCTTCGCTCATATCAAAAACCTCTTTGTAGTAGTGTTCTGACTGCCGCAGGGAGTGTGCCAGGGCAGTGCTTATTGACAATAGAATACTACGATTGCAGGAAAAAAGCAATCACTTTGTGTATTTATGCTTTGAAATAAAGTTATACAAACTGTTTTATATAGTTATAGATACCAGATGATGCGGAAAATGTGAATTTTATGCTGCTCCATGGGGCCGTATAATTTCCGTCAATGGCGCTGGATTCGCTCTTTACTTGCAGTAAGATTTTAAGTATAATGCCAATGGGGCCTTTGTGAAAGGTCAGATTGGAGAGAAAGACAGGCATGATTACATATGATTTGACAAATATAGGGTCAGATTCTCTGTATGAGTATCTTTATAAAAGTATCAAAAATGATATCCTGCAAGGGAAACTGAAAGCGGGGGAGAAGCTTCCTTCCAAGAGAATTTTCGCCTCGAATCTGGGAGTCAGTGTTATTACCGTTGAAAATGCCTATGCCCGGCTGAATGCAGAGGGATATATCTATTCCATGCCCAAACGGGGATTCTATGTATCTGACTTCGGAAGCCCTATTCCGGAGCCGAAAAAAAGTTTTACACGGCAGAGGGTTTCTCTGACCGGGGGAGATGCATCCTATTTTGCTGATTTTTCCAGCAATCAGACCTTATCAGAACTTTTCCCGTTTACAATCTGGTCCAAGGTGATTCGGGAATTGTTAAGCGACAGCAGGGTTCAGCTGATGACCAATTCGCCCTGTGGGGGAATTCTGGTCCTGCGTCAGAGTATTTCCAAGTATCTCCAGGAGTTTCGGGGGATGGCGGTCAGCCCGGACCAGATTATTATCGGGGCAGGGACGGAATATCTGTACAGCCTGCTGATTCAGCTTTTAGGAAACGACAAGGTCTATGGGGTTGAGAACCCAGGATACAGGAAGCTGGAGCAAATCTATAAAAGCTTTCATGTGCCCTGTGAGTGGATTTCCATGGATGAAAACGGCATCTGTATTTCGGAGCTGGAGGAGAAAGAGGGGGATATTGTGCATATTACGCCGTCCCACCATTATCCGACAGGGATTGTGATGCCTATCAGCAGACGGTATGAGCTGTTAGGATGGGCGGCCAGGAAGGACGGACGGTATATTATTGAAGACGATTATGACAGTGAACTGCGCCTCAGCGGGCAGCCTATTCCTACTTTGCAGAGCATTGACAAGTCGGAGAAAGTGATTTATATGAACACGTTTACAAAAACTCTGTGTTCTACGGTGCGTATCAGCTATATGGTACTGCCCCAGGAGCTGGCGGAGCGGTTTTATGAGAAGCTGTCCTTTTACTCCTGTACGGTTTCTAATTTTGAGCAGTATACCCTGGCAAATTTTATTTTAGAAGGGAAATTCGAGGCTCATATAAACCGGCTGAGAAATTATTACCGGAAGAAGAGAGACGGGCTGGTGGAGGCGTTTCGAAACAGCAGGCTGGCAGATATAGTGGATATATCCGGGGAGGAGGCAGGGCTTCATTTTTTGCTGACCATCCGGACACAGGTACCGGAGACTGAGGTGATGGAGCGGGCAGAGGCGAGAGGGATTAAGCTGGTGCCTTTGTCTAAATATTATTATGGGGAAAGCGGGATGGAGAATGTATATGTGATGAATTATTCGTCGGTGGATGTTGGAAAGGCGGGGGAGATTGCGGAGAGGATTTATAAAAGCAGTGTGTAGATCAGGTCTTGACAAGTGGAGGACGGATGTATATACTTATGGATATAAAATTGAAAAAGGTCTTCAGGGCAGGGTGAGATTCCCTACCGGTGGTAAAGCCCACGAGCCGCGAGGCATGATTCGGTGAGATTCCGAAGCCGACAGTATAGTCTGGATGGAAGAAGATTTTGATGTGCAGGATATGGATGTTTTCCGTGTGCAGGAAGATGGCTCTGGAGTGTTTTTACATTCCGGAGCTTTGTTTTTCTTATTGGACAGGCGTACCTGAATGTCTATCGCTGCTGGCCCTGAAGGTTTTTCGGGGCCTTTTTCTTTTGAGTGAGAGTGTGGAGGGCAAAAAACGTATGAGGGACGAGGAGTATATGAGGCTGGCTTTGGAGCTGGCTGAAAAAGGGTATGGGTGGACATCGCCTAATCCTATGGTGGGAGCGGTGATTGTGAAGGATGGAAGGATTATAGGTTTTGGATGGCACGAGAGATGGGGGACGCCCCATGCGGAGAGAAATGCGTTGGCGTCCTGTCAGGAATCGCCAAAAGGCGGAACCATGTATGTGACATTGGAGCCGTGTTGTCATCACGGGAGGCAGCCTCCCTGTACGGATGCCATTTTGGAAGCAGGTATCAGCCGGGTAGTGACTGGCTCCAGTGACCCCAATCCTCTGGTCGCAGGGAAAGGGATTCAGAGGCTGCAGGAGAATGGCGTGGAGGTGACGGAGCATGTGCTTAAGGAGGAATGTGACCGGATAAACCAGGTGTTTTTTCATTATATTCAGACCAAAAGACCCTATGTGGTAATGAAGTATGCCATGACTATGGATGGAAAAATTGCAGCTTATACAGGCGCATCCAAATGGATTACGGGAAAAGAGGCGAGAAATCATGTGCAGATGCAGCGTCATCGATATACCGGAATTATGGCAGGGGTTGGGACAGTATTGGCAGATAATCCGCTGCTTACCTGCCGGATTTGGGACAGCGGGGGCAGAGGGCAGATGTTAGAGGAGGTTAGAAATCCTGTCCGTATTATTTGTGATACTGATTTGAGGACTCCGCTGACAGCACAGGTAGTTTCGACGGCGGAGCAGGCTCCTGTTATTTTAGCCACATGCTGCAGGGACCTGGAAAGACGGCGGCTTTATGAGGAAAAGGGATGCCGCATTCTGCTGACAGACAGGAAAGACGGGCATGTGGATTTGAGACAGCTGATGGAAAAGCTGGGACAGGAGCAGATAGACAGCATCTTGCTGGAAGGGGGCGGAACGTTAAACTGGGCGGCACTAAAAGCCGGGATTGTGAAGAAGGTGCAGGCATACATTGCCCCCAAATTGTTTGGCGGACAGGAGGCGAAAACTCCGGTAGAAGGTCTTGGTGTTTCCTCGCCTGCAGCTGCATTTTGTCTTAGAAACAGCAGCATAACCCGGCTGGGAGATGATTTTTTGATAGAAAGCGAGGTGGAGGACCATGTTTACGGGGATTGTTGAAGAAGTCGGAACTGTGGAACGGATTCGAAAGGGACGCGATTCGGCTGTTGTGACGATTCATGGAAAAAAAGTGCTGGAAGGTACAAAAGTCGGTGACAGTATTGCGGTAAACGGAATTTGCCTGACTGTGATATCCTTGTCGGGATATGGGGATAGCTTTTCGGCGGATGTGATGCATGAAACATTAAACCGTTCTTCCCTGGCCGGTCTGACTGGTGGAAGTCATGTGAATCTGGAACGGGCCATGAAGGCAGACGGAAGGTTTGGAGGGCATATGGTAGCCGGCCATGTGGATGGGATAGGAAGGATTCGCTGTATCAGGCGGGACGACACTGCAGTCTGGTATACCATACAGGCAGGAGCGGAAATCCTGCGGTATGTTGTGGAGAAAGGCTCTGTGGCCATAGATGGTATCAGCCTGACAGTGGCAAAGGTCTCGGAAACGGATTTTTCGGTCTCTACGATTCCTCATACGCTGAGAGAGACGATTTTGCAGGAGAAAAAAGAGGGGGATGTGGTGAATCTGGAGACAGATATCATTGGAAAATATGTGGAGAAGTTGCTGGATGTTCGGTCTGAACCGATACGGCGGGAGAAAAGCAAAATCACCAGAGAATTTTTGTCCCGCTATGAATTTTAAAGGCGCGTGCCGTTATCTTGAAAAACAGGAGGATAGATAATATGGAACAGTTTCATACAATTGAGGAGGCTCTAAAAGAACTGAAAAACGGAAGGCTGATTCTGGTAACGGATGACCCGGACAGGGAAAATGAAGGGGATTTTATCTGTGCGGCGGAGTTTGCCACCACGGACAATATTAATTTTATGGCTACCTACGGAAAAGGTTTGATTTGCATGCCCATGTCCGAGAAATATATAGAGAAACTGCAAATTCCCCAGATGGTACCTCAGAATACGGATAATCATGAGACAGCATTTACCGTGTCCATTGATCATGTGACGACTTCCACAGGTATCTCTGCGGCGGAGCGCTCTGTTACGGCTATGAAGTGTGTGGAGGAGGATGCCAGGCCAGAGGATTTCCGCAGACCAGGGCATATGTTTCCTCTTTTAGCAAAGAAAAACGGGGTGCTGGAACGGAGCGGGCATACGGAGGCGACCGTGGATTTATGTCGGCTGGCTGGTCTTAAGGAGTGCGGCCTGTGCTGTGAAATCATGAGAGATGACGGGACGATGATGCGCACTCCGGAGCTGTTTAAACTGGCGAAAAAATGGAATATAAAGTTTATCACCATCCGGGATTTGCAGAATTACCGGAAATGCCATGAGAAGCTGGTAGACCAGGTGACAGCTGTAAACATGCCTACAAAGTATGGTGATTTTAAGGCATTGGGGTTTGTGAACCGGCTTAACGGGGAGCATCATGTCGCATTGGTAAAGGGAGAAATCGGCGACGGAAACGGTGTGCTGTGCCGCGTCCACTCCGAATGCCTGACCGGCGATACCTTCGGCTCTCTGCGCTGCGATTGCGGCCAGCAGTTTGCTGCTGCCATGACACAGATTGAAAAGGAGGGAAGAGGGATTCTGCTTTATATGCGTCAGGAGGGAAGGGGAATCGGGCTTATCAATAAGCTGCGGGCCTATGAATTGCAGGAACAAGGTATGGATACACTGGAGGCCAATCTGGCGCTGGGATTTGGAGGGGATGAACGGGAATACTATATTGGGGCCCAGATTTTGAAGGAATTGGGTGTAAAGAGCATGAGGCTTTTGACGAACAATCCGGACAAGGTTTATCAGCTGTCGGAATTCGGATTGGAAATTATGGAGCGTGTGCCGATTCAGATGGATGCCACGGCCCATGATTTGTTTTATCTGAAGACAAAACAGCGGAGGATGGGGCATATGCTGACATACTGATTCATTGGGAAGGGCCGGGATGCCCAGAGTTTTTGAGAACAGATACAGACATGTAAGTTCGGATATTGATAATGAGGAACATATAGAATGAAAAGAAGAAAGGGAAGAATAAAATGATGAAAACATTTGAGGGAAAATTGGTATCAAGGGAGATAAAAATCGGTATCGTGGCTGCACGTTTCAATGAGTTTATTACATCAAAGCTGCTTAGCGGCGCCGTAGACGGGCTTCTGCGCCATGATGTGCAGGAAGAGGATATTCATGTGGCATGGGTCCCCGGTGCATTTGAGATTCCGCTGATTGCTTCCAAGATGGCAAAAAGCGGAAAATACGATGCAGTTATCTGTCTGGGAGCGGTGATACGGGGAGCTACCAGCCATTATGATTATGTCTGCAACGAGGTGTCTAAGGGAATTGCCGCTGTTTCCCTGGAAAGTGGCGTACCGGTGATGTTTGGGATTCTTACTACGGAAAATATTGAGCAGGCCATTGAGCGGGCAGGGACAAAGTCAGGAAATAAAGGGTATGACTGCGCTCTTGGCGCCATCGAGATGGTAAATTTGATTCGGGAAATTGAAAATTAGGGGGGATTGGTGGTATATTAAAAGAAACCGCAACATTTTCAGGTTGTTTTACAACATGTTTTTTAAGAAATGGCCGTATCTGTAAGATATACGGAAAAAAGGCTAAAGTAAAGAGACAGGAGGGAAAAGGCAGACATGATTAAGATTGCTATTTGTGATGATGAGCCGGTGATGTGTGAACAGTTAAAGCAGATGGTGTCATCAAAGCTGGAAGCATGGAAGGAGCCTTTTAAAATTGCCTGCCACACAAGCGGGGCAGCCCTTTTGTTCTCTCCGCCGGATTATGACATTATTTTTCTGGATATCCAGATGCCGGGACTGGACGGGATGTTGCTGGCAAAAAGGCTTCGGCGGCAGGGATTTTTGGGGGTTCTGATTTTTGTGACTGTTCTGACTGAGTGTATGCTGGATGCCTTTGAGGTGGAGGCCGTGGATTATCTGTGCAAGCCTGTGGAGGAAGACAGGCTGGAGAGAGCTTTGAAACGCAGCCTGAAACGTCTGGATAAAAAAGAGGAGAAATCTCTCTTTATCCAGACAATGAACTGGTATAAATCCGTGAGAATAAGCGATATCTATTACTGCGAAGTGATTAACCGGAAGATCTATCTCCATACAAGAAGCGGTGTGATTGATTATTATGGAAAGATAAAGGATGTGGAGCAGCAGACAGCGCCGTATTTAATCAGATGTCACCGCAGTTTCCTCATAAATCCTGATTATCTGCAGGAGTACGGCAATGGTGAGATTATTTTGGAAAACGGCTCCCGGGTTCCGGTTTCGAAAAAATACCATTCCATGTTTGTAGAAGGAATGATGGGGTATATGGAGCAGGAAAACAGTGAAGGATGATGAGAAAAGAGGCAAAACAGATGCTGTGGGATAATTCGGATATTTCTTACTTTTTAGAGTGGTATATTGTTCTGCCTAATATTTTAAACCTGGTGGTTTTGCCGCTTGTCACATTTTTCTTTTTCTGCTGGTATTGCAGGGCAGCTTTTTCCAAGGTTTACGGCGGAATCTATCTGGGGCTTTCGCTCGGTCTGTCTGTCTTTCAATATTATCTTAACATGGAGGGGAGCCTGGGGCTGTTTCTGGAGACGCTGCTTCTGCTTTTGTGCGGAGGTATATTTTTAAAGGGAAAATGGCTAAGGGCACTGACTATGTCCGTGCTGATTGTATCGGTTCTCAGCGTCACCAACAGCATGGTGCGCTGGCTGGATTACAGGATTGCGACCCCTTTTGTCATACAACACGAAAATCTGATCATTCCTGCTGATGCGGTCAGAGAATTTTTTAGAGTTTTGCTGGTTATGGGATTCTTTGTGCTGATTTTAAAGAAATTCCGGGAAAGTATTGCGGATGAAACGGAGATGACACTTCTGCAGCTGACCATACCGGCTTTCTTTATTGCGTTGATTGAACGTGTGATTCAGGATTCCATCTATGGAAACGCAATCATTTTAGATGGGACTACCAAGGAAATATTACCCAACATCAACATTAATTACGGAGAGATTCTGTTTGTACAGATGATGGCATGTGTCTGTCTGTTTGTGACCCTGCTTGTTCATCAGAAAATGGTGGGGATTCTGGATTCTCAGAGAAAGCTTGAGCTGCTGAAGCAGCAGGCCATAGAGCAGGAGAACTATGTAAAGGAGGTAAAGGTGCGGTATCAGCAGACCGCTTCGTTCCGCCATGATATAAAAAATCATTTGACGGTTCTGGCGGGGCTTTTGAAGGCGGGAGAGGACGGGAAGGCTGAGGAATATCTGGAGAAGCTGGGAGATATTTCTGCCGGTCTTTCTTATCCAGTGTGGACAGGCAATGTGACCGTAGATGCGCTGTTGGGAAGCAAATGCTCCCTTGCCAGGCAAAAGGGAATTGATGTTCAGTGTGAAATAAAGCTTCCCAAAGATACGGGAATTGAGGATATTGACTGGTGTATTGTTTTTTCTAACGCTGTGGACAACGCCATAAAGGCCTGTGAGGACGTGGAAAATGGGGAGAGATATATTCGTATTTCAAATAGACGGAAGGGGAACTTTTATGGGCTTTCTATAGAAAACAGCTGCAGGAAAGATATGGAGAAAGTGCCTGAGGAGGGAATCGGGCTTTTTAATATACGAAGTGTTGCGCAGAAGAACAGAGGGACGGTTGAAACTGCAGTTTCTAAAGGGGTTTATAAATTGAAGATATTGTTTATTCTTTCGGTCTCGTCATAGCATGAACTAATGTCATTTAGTTTAGATTTTGCTGTTTGAGAAATCGTGGAAGGTCCGCCCGACGAGAGAATGATATTGTTTCTCCTGGGCACGCTCTCGCTACGTGAAGAGCGTGCCCAGGAGAAACAATATCATTCTCTCGCCGGGCTACGTTATCTCGAAATGTCAAGCGTTAACTAAATGACATTGTCCTTGAATAGTAACCTCCTTACATCATAAAAAGGACCTTCTGCAACAGATTTCTTGATGGGAGGATATTATTGGCGATATAATAGGCGTGAGGACGTTACCTAAAAAAGCAGGAGGAAGGAGGAGTGGGCAATGAGTATAAACTCTGTAAGCGCTGCAGTATCCGGAGTGAACTTAAGCGGTGCCGGCGGCGGTGAAAATCCCAGAATAAAGGCTTTGGAGCAGAAGCTTCAAAAATTAAACGAAGAAAAGAAAAAAGCAGTTGAGGCAAAGGATCAGGATAAGGTAAGAAAACTGGAGGAAGAGATTTTAAAAATCCAGAAGCAGATTGAGCAGCTGAAGAAGAAGGATGAGAAGAAGAAGGAGGAAGAGGCAGAGAAAACAGGACAGGAGCCGGCCAATCCAGGCAGGGTGCCAGATGATTTGTCAATAGGGAAATATGTTGACAGATATGCGTAAATTGTGTGAACAGAGCTGATGATGTGCAAAAAAAGCAGGTCATCGGCTCTGTTTTTTTGGATTGGTAAAAATACTTTTTACCGCAGCCGAAAAGTGATATACTTGAGGTAAAGAATTGAGGCAAAAATTTGCACCGGCTGTTCTTTAAAAAGATGAAGGGGTTTCCATAAAAATGAAGATAATGATAGTAGAAGACGACGAAACATTAGCCGGAGAAATCAGCTCCTTTCTTGTGCGTTGGGGCTATGAGACCATGATAGCGGCCAGGTTTGACGGGATACTGGAGGAATTTTGGCAGTGGCGTCCTCAGCTGGTTCTGATGGATATAAATCTGCCCTATTATGACGGGTTTTACTGGTGCGGGAAAATCCGGCAGATTTCGGATGTGCCGATTCTTTACATCAGCAGCCGAAGCGATGACAGAGACAAGATTATGGCTGTGGCACAGGGAGGGGATGACTATGTGGAGAAGCCCTTTGGCCTGGAGCTTTTAAAGGCCAAGATTCAGGCCATCCTCAGGCGGACATATGAGTATAAGGTGAAGGAACAGACATTTCTTGGTAATGAGCTGTATTTTGACTGGGGACAGCAGGCGTTATATTTTAAGGAGAAGGAGATAGGGTTGACAAAATCGGAACGCCGGGTGCTTGTGAAACTGATAGAGAACTGTCCGGATGTGGTGACGAGAGAAGACCTGATGATGGATTTGTGGGAGACGGATGAGTATGTGTCCGACGGAACTCTCACAACCATGATTTCCCGTTTGAGAAGCAAACTGAAAATTGCATGCGGACAGGAAATCATTTGCACAAAAAAGGGGTTGGGTTATTATGTACCTTGTATCTGAAGGCTCAACAATGCAGACAGAGAAAAGCGTTTTCGGGAAGGTTTGGGTAAGCACATGGACTATGTGAGGAAGAGATGGAAGCAGGTACTGCCCTGTGTTGTGGTGTTTGCTGCATATAATATTTATTTTTTCTTTTTTATACAGAATGGAGCGTGGGGATATCTGATATATCTTGATATCCTTCTTTTTGTGCCTGGATTGCTTCTGACAGCATATGATTACTATGAATTTCTGAAAAATCAGAAGGAAAAAAAGCGGCTGATGGGCCAGAAGGAACTGATATGCCGGATGCTTCCCTGGTTTGAGAACCAGGATATTGCGAGGCATGATGTGCAGCTATTGGAGGAGCAGGCTGATATGCAGTTTAAAGAAAATTGTGACCTGCAGGATTACGTGGCAAAATGGTGTCATGAGCTGAAGGTTCCTTTGTCGGCAGTTCTTTTAATGGACGAAAAGATTGAGGACAGGGGGCTGAAGCTTGCAGTCAGAGAACAGCTGGAGAAAATGAATCAGCAGATTCATTCCATGCTTTTGGGATGCAGGCTTCAAAGCCCGTTGTTTGACCTGCAGGTAAAGCAGGTGGAACTGGCGGAATGTGTGAGACAGTCTGTTCGTAACAACCGGTTCTTTCTGATTCAGAGAGGGTTTGAGCTTACCGTAGAGGTGGAACAGATAATCGTCTATACGGATCCGGCATGGCTGGTGTATATTCTGGACCAGTTGGTGAATAATGCTATAAAATATGGAGAGAGAAAAGCAGAGGAAGGGATCCGGATGCATCCCATACTTCTTATATGGGCACAGAAGCAGGAAAATGAGGTACGGCTGTTTGTGGAGGACCATGGGGAGGGAATAAGGGACAGTGATATTGGAAGAATTTTTGAAAAAGGATTTACAGGAAGCAATTATCACAATGGGAAATATAAATCTACGGGAATGGGACTTTATATGGTTTCGAGAATTATTGACAGGCTGGGCCATGGAATACAGGTAGAAAGTGTGTATGGAACCTTTACGAGATTCGCTATTATCTTCAAAAAAAATCCGTATTTTCTCCCATAGCAAACTGTAAGGCTGCCGCTTTTTTTGTAATGCAGATGTAAGGATTTTTCTTCTTATTTGTTTTAAACTTCTTATGAGTAAGAGATGGTTCACTTCCAAATGTCAGTGAATATGAACAGAAACCATACAATTATTATTCAAGGAGGAGACAACATGAATGAAAATAACGGAGGAAACCTGGCCAGACAGAAAGCGGCGGAAATTAAAAATCTGATAAAAACTTATGGAGCCAAGGGTTTTCAGGCAAAAGTATTAAAGGGAATTGATTTGACCATATATAAACATGACTTTATCGCCATCATGGGTCCTTCCGGTTCCGGAAAGACCACCCTTTTAAATATTCTTTCTACGATTGACAAGCCTACGGCAGGAACCGTGATGCTGGATGGACAGGATATTACCAGAGCCTCCAACAGAGAACTGTCCAGATTGAGAAGGGAAAAAATCGGTTTTATTTTTCAGGATTACAATCTGCTGGACACCATGACCCTTCAGGACAATATCGTACTTCCTCTGTCTTTGGATGGAGTTTCAGGAAAGGTATGCATTGAGAAGGCCCGGGAACTGGCGGACATGTTCGGGCTGAAGGAGCACCTGAATAAATATCCTTACCAATTGTCAGGCGGACAGAAGCAGAGGGGAGCTGCCTGCCGGGCGCTGATTACCAATCCGGAACTCATTTTTGCCGATGAACCTACAGGGGCTCTGGACTCCAAGGCGGGCAGGGAGCTGCTGGAATGTCTGAAAATGGTGAATGACGGGGGAAAAGCTACGATTCTCATGGTGACTCATGATCCGTTCTGTGCATCCTATGCGAAGGATGTGTGTATGTTAAGTGACGGTGTCATCACATGCAGAATCAGCAGGGGAACGGACCGGAAGGAATTTTATGACCGGATTGTAGATGTGCAGACGTCCATGGGAGGTGATTTCTCATGTCAATGATAAAGCTTGCCTTTCTGAACTTTAAAAACAGTTTTAAAAATTACCTGGCCCTGATACTTTCCCTGGCTTTTACGGTCCTTGTGCTGTATAATTTCCAGAATCTTATTGATTCTCAGGCCTTTGAAGTTCTAGGAACCAGAAACAGGGACTATATCGAGATGCTTGTTCAGATGGTGTCTTTTGTGCTGTGTTGTTTTATGTTTTTCTTTATCTGGTATTCTACCAACGTATTTCTGACCGGAAGAAAAAAGGAGATCGGTATCTATGTATTTATGGGGCTGTCCAACGAGAAAATCGGAAAAATGTATCTGATGGAGACGATTTTTATCGGCCTGTCCTCCTTAATTTTGGGGCTGGCTTTGGGAGCCTTAAGCGCCGGATTGTTTCAGTTGATTCTGTTGGCAATTTCGGATATTACGGTGGAGATTCGGTTTCGGCCGGGAATCAGACCTATGGCATTCACAACCGCAGCCTACGGAATTGTCTATATGATATTTGTGGTGAAAGGCTATGTAAATATTGTAAAAAGCAGTGTTTTGAGCATGGTGTCCGCGTCAAGGCAGAATGAGTATGTGAGACAGAACCGGATGATTTTGTTTGTAAAGACAGTTGTAGGAGTGGGAATCCTGTGCCAGGGATATTTTCTGGCCTTGAGAGAAGGCCGTATAGAGGTCATGGTCAATGCGCTTGGGGCAGTGGTTTTGGTAACGGCAGGCGTCTATCTGCTGTTTGGTGGCTTGATACCGCTGGTAATTCAGTTTTTGGCAGGAAGGAAACGGTTTCTCTATAAGAAACAGAGAATTCTCTGGATGAATAGTGTGATTTTTCGTATGAAGAAAAACTACCGTACTTATGCTATGGTAAGCGTCCTGATGCTCTGTTCGGTCACGGCTCTTGCCACAGGTTTTGCCATGAAGGGCAGGTATGAAGGAATTATACAATTTGAAAGTACCTATACATTTCAGCTGTTAACCGGCAATGGGGATTTGGATGGGAAGGCCAGAGAGGCGATCGAGAAAGAAAACCGGATTGTGCTTAGCGCTCAGATTCCCATATTGAGTCTGGACAGCTCTTATATTAATGCGGAAATGCAGAATAATCGGTATGCCATATTGTCATTTTCACGGTTAAAACAGCTGGCGCAGGAGACAGGAATGAAGTTGGAGACAGAAGAGCTGGCTGAGGATGAGGTGATTCGGCTTTCTCATCTGATACTCATGTCTTTCATCACGAAAAAGACCGGAATACAGGTAAAAATCGGAGGAAAGACTTACAGACAGGTGATGGATACGGATGCTCCTTATCTGGGATATCTTCAGGAGAGCATCGATTTTTATGTGGTAAATGACAGGGAATATGAAAGGCTTCTTGCCATGGGGGAGGAAATGTATACCTACAATTACAGGGTTGGGGATTTGGAGAAGTTTCCTCAGACCAGAGACAGTCTGGATCGGATGATTGAAGGGCTGGGGGAAGAGGCGCATACGGGGAGGGTGGCCATTGACCCTGAAAATAATGAACTGGATTGGATAAAGGTACTTTACTCCATCTGTATTTTTATGTTCCTGGTGTTTATTCTGGCAAGCGGCAGCATTATGTTTATGAAGCTGTATAATGACGCTTTTGAGGAGAAGGAACGGTACCTGGTTATGAGAAAAATGGGATTTGACAGGCAGATTCTCAGGAAATCTGTCGAGGCGGAACTGATGGCAGCTTATGGGATGACGTTTGTGGTGATGGCAGTTTCTTCTTTCTTTTCGGTGAAGGCATTGGGCAAAATGATGCGCATGGATTTGACGGCGGTGAATGTGGTCAGTGTGGCGGCGGTGTTGGGGATTCTTGCGGTTTGGTATCTTTTATCGGTGTGGGCTTATGAGAGGAATGTGGGGATGGAGAGATATTGAAACATTTCCGGAACCGCTGTTGGAAAATACAGGAGCGGCTGATGTTGTCTTGACATCAGAGAATATATCTTCCATTGACGGGGCATCATTAAACCATATAGAGAGGTCGGATGTGTTTGGAGGAACACAGATGGCAGTCCAAAACCGCCTGCTCTCAATGCGGATTCTTATTCTGAGGATTCCAGCAATCGTACCGAGATCATGGACGCCGCGTTTTTCTCTACCGAGTTCAAGATAAAACCGGCCAGGTTACAGGCATAGAAGGGGCCTTCGATTCTCAGCCCCTGCTGGCGTATTTGTGCCTCCAGCGCGGCATAGCCCTCTGAAATATCCCAATGGCCCCGGCAGCAGGAGCCCTGCATTCTTATAGTGCCACAAGGTCTCCTTGGTCGTACCGCAAAGAGCGGCAAAAGTTTTCGAGGTCAGCCAACCTTTTTCACGCTTCATAAAAATTCCTCCATAATTGAAAATTCCTCTTGACTGCGTGGTAACAACACGGTTTATGATATTTTATGTCAAGGATATTTGTAAGTCCAAATGAAAAATATGAGTAAAATTGGAGGTCAATCAAATGGATTTTGGATGTAGTAGTTTTTCATGGGAAACAAAAGATGGCAGTCACCTTTTAGGACGGACCTATGACCAGTTTGGAGACCTGACTGCCAACCGTATTGTTAGCGTCCCCCAGGGGATACCCTGTTCGCCGAAGCTCCACCCGGAGGACGGCGGTACGGCAGGACGGTACAGCTACACTGGTATGGCAGTGCTGGGGTTTGGTGAGCCGATTATGGTAGACGGGGTGAACTCTGCCGGCCTGATGGGGGCGCTTCTTCATTATCCGGAGTACGCTGTCTATGAGGAAAATAACCGGCCGGACAGAATTGCGGTTCACCCCGGACGTCTGCTGGCATGGCTGTTCAGCCAGTGTGCCAGCGTGGAGGAGGCAGTGCAGGCTATGGATCAGATCACTTTGGTGGACGAGCCCATCCAGGGAAAGCCCCTGCCCGCCCACTATATCCTCAGTGATAAGGAAGGGGAAACCGTGATTATCGAACCGGACGAGGGCGGTCTGTCCATCCATCGGAGTACCATCGGCGTGTTGACCAACAGCCCTGACTACCGCTGGCAGAGAACCAACCTGCGCAACTTCGTAGGGGTTACCAACCTCCCCAAACCTCCCCGAACAGTGGCAGGTCATGAGATTCGGGAGTTCGGGGAGCGGCTTGGCGGCGGCTCTGGCCTGCCGGGAGATTACTCCTCTCCCTCCCGCTTTGTGCGGATGGCCTTTATGAAGGAGTTCGCCGTTCCGGGAAAGGACGAACCAGACGGGGTATCTCGAATGTTCCGAGCCTTTGCCCTGGTGGATATTCCTGAAGGGCTGGCTAAGGCTGACCCAGAGTACGACGTGTATGAACAGACCCTCTGCACAAGCGTCATGTGCGCCGAAAGCGGCGTCTACTACTTCGCCCCCGCCCAGAACCGGCGCATTTCCGCTGTCCGGCTTCCGGTAAAGGGAAATGAGACGCAGTATTTTGACTTAGGGGACAATCAGGATATTGACTGGAGAAATTAGGAAAAGATCATGGGGAAGATGGACTTATATCATTTGCCGGTTACTGGCAGAACCATTCTGAAATTCGCTTTTCCTGCCATCATCATGTATGTGCTGATGTTATTAAAAATTTATGGAGGAATATTGTTTTAAGGCATATTTAATGATATAATCAAACAATATGTTGCCTGGATAAGAATTCCTATTGGAAAACGATAATATTTAGAATGATATCTGTACAAGGAGATTAAAATGAAAGAAAAATCGGCTGAAAGAAGAAAAATAGAAATTGGATTAGTTACACCATCGGCACCAGCCCCTGCATTGTTCCCGGAACGATTTAAAAGGGGGGTAAGTTGTCTTGAAAATCTTGGTTTTAAGGTTAAATTAGGAAAATATGTCTCAACTAAAAATGGATTGACCTCTGCTACAGCAATGGAGAGAGCAGCTGATATGAATGAATTTTTTGCAGACAAAGATGTTTCATTATTGATGGCCAGTATTGGTGGCGATTATTCAGCAGAAATTTTACCATATTTAGATTGGGAGTTAATACGGGCAAATAAAAAGGGATTAATAGGATATTCTGATATAACAGTATTGCTGCTTGCAGTTGGAGTAAAGGGTCAACAGGTAGTATATTATGGTCCTACTCTTATGACAGAGTTTTCAGAATATCCGGTTCCGCCGCGTATGAGTGAAGCGGCATTTCTTAAAGCTTTTGATGAAAATAGCATACTGGAGATTACCCCGTGCAGCGCTTTGCTTGGCAAAGGAAGCGATTGGGCATTGCCGCCAGTGGAACGTACTTCTTCTGTTCCGGTTTTTCAAAAGACCATTCGATCGGGCTGTGCAGATGGTATTGTTATAGGGGGATGTATTGAAGCGTTAGAGCGTATAAGGGGAACAGAATATTTTCCGAATTTTAAAAATGCAATTTTTATTATGGAAACTGTGGATGAAGAGTTTGATGAGAAAAAGTGGCGCGCTATTTTGACTGATTATGCTAATATGGGAGTTTTTAAAAATGTAGAAGGCATTGTAATTGGACAAAAGATGTGGAATGAGGATGAAGTTAATAAATTGGCCGCAATGCTGCTTGAAGCTACGAAGGAGAGAGAGATTCCCATTGCGTATGGTTTGCCTTTTGGACATATAAGTCCAATTGCTACAATCCCGCTTTTTGCAAAGGCAACCTTAGATGCAGATGCGATAAAATTGGTATACGATAAGCCATTTAAATATCAATATGCAGGTGAATAACGTATGGGGGAAGACAGTAAGAGTGAAAAACATGACGTTTGGTGAGATGTACAGTCTGCTGGAAAGGGAAGAGGGGGCAGTTTGTGATTGACAACCGGACCCGGGTGTGCTAGAATATTCCCAGTTTAAACGAGAGAGGTGAAAAGATGAGAAAATAGTTTACTTTTGTTTGCATGAAGATTATTGACAGTGGAAGCCTTGGCCCTGACTGTGAAAAGATATGGCCATTGTGTTTTTGTTATGCTGTCTTATCATGTTGCCAAAAGTAGATTATGTTCTCATAACCTCTCTTTTTGTGTGCCAAAATCATGAATGACAGAGGCGTACAGGGCCGCGGCAGGATGGGCAGATTAGGGAGAATGGGGTTATGGTATGTAATGAAACTGTTTGGCGACGGACGGTTTCTTTTTATTTGCGGAAACTGGAGGAGGAACGTTTGTGAAACGAAGTTTCACAACTGGAATCGTTCCGACGACATGGCAGGTGTCGCGAAGCGGCGCGTGCCGATTCCGAAGAGGAGGAACGCTTGTGAAACGAAGTTTCACAACTGGAATCGTTCCGACGACATGGCAGGTGTAATTATGCTTTTTAGGATTTTTCGAAGGGAGGAATGTGTATGTCACAAATCCGTGTAAATAATCTGACCTTTTGTTATGAAGGAAGTTTTGATAATATTTTTGAAGATGTTTCCTTTTCCGTTGATACCAACTGGAAACTGGGATTTATCGGGCGGAATGGGAAGGGGAAGACCACGTTTTTGAATCTTCTGCTGGGAAAATATGAATACGAGGGCAGCATCCAGGCCTCCGTAGTGTTTGATTATTTCCCGTATCCGGTTACGGAGAGGCAAAGAAGCCTGCCGGCAGCGGAATTTCTGGAGGAATGGAAGGCTGGGTGCGAACTGTGGAGAGTGCTGTGTGAACTGGAGGAGTTAAGGCAGGATGCAGAGGTTTTGTACAGGCCGTTTCAGACTTTGAGTCCCGGTGAGAGGACGAAGATTATGCTGGCAGTCCTGTTCTCAGGGGAAAATGATTTCCTTCTGATTGACGAGCCTACCAACCATCTGGACCAGAAATCCAGGGAGAATGTGAAGCAGTACCTGGCATCGAAGAAAGGTTTTATTCTTGTCTCCCATGACAGGGAGCTTCTGGATGCCTGCATCGACCATGTGTTGGTGTTAAACCGGCAGAGTATAGAGGTGCAGAGCGGGAATTTTTCCAGCTGGTGGGAGAACAAGAGCCGGAAGGACCAGTTTGCCGTGGGAGAGAATGAGAAGCATTTAAAGGAAATCGGGAAACTGAGAAAATCGGTTGCCAGAACCGGGCAGTGGGCGGATAAGAGCGAGCAGACCAAGATTGGCTTCTACCGAAAGGCGGCTGTCAACGAGCATGAACGGGCCGTGGGGATGCGGGCCTATATCGGTTCCAAGACCAAGAAAATGCAGAGCCGGGTAAAGCAGATGGAAAAGCGGATCAACCGGGAGATTGAGGAGAAGGAAGGGCTTTTAGTGGATCTGGAACAGCCGGTGGATTTAAAGATTATGCCTATGGAGCATTATAAAAGGGTGTTGGTGAAAGTGGAGGACTATTCTGTACGGTATGAGGGCGCAAAAGAGCCGGTGTTTTCCGGGGTTACATTTTCTGTGGAGAAAGGGGAGAGAGTGGTTCTCCACGGAGAAAACGGGTGCGGGAAATCCACGCTTTTGAAAATGATTCTGAAAAAGACAGGAGGATGGACGGAAGGCGAGCCAGGGTGGAAAGATAGCAGGATGAAAATAGGGGAAATAAAGGCAGACAAAACAGAAACAATGGAAGCGAAAGCAGGGGAAACAAAAGCAGAGAAAATGAGAGTCTGTGAAACAGGAATCTGCCAGACGGCTTCCGGCCTGGTGGTTTCCTATGTAAGCCAGGATACTTCCATGCTGAAAGGAGGAATCTCCCGGTTCTGTATGGAGAGAGGGCTGGATGAAAGCCTGTTCTGCGCCATACTGCGGCAGCTTGACATGGAACGGGTGCAGTTTGCAAAGAATATGGAGGAGTATTCGGAGGGGCAGAAAAAGAAGATTCTTCTGGCAGCAAGCCTAATGACGCCTGCCCATCTGTATGTGTGGGATGAACCTCTAAATTATATTGATGTTTTTTCGCGGATGCAGATTGAAAAGCTTTTGGAGGAGTATCAGCCCACCATGCTGTTTGTGGAACATGACGCCAGATTCCGGGAGAAGGTGGCAACCAGGGTGGTGGAGTTGTAACATGATATAAATTTAGTATATTCGTATGGTCATCCACACAAAAGTATGGTACACTTATTTTATCTTTTAAGATATAAATAAAAAGTGAAGTGTTAGGAGGGGAAATACCTACTTTAAGTTTATTTTATGGAATAATTATCAGAATGTACAGTGAGCCGAACGGAAGACATAATGTACCGCACATTCATGCAGAATATCAGGGAGAAAAAGCTGTATTTGGACTTGATGGGGAATTGATAGAAGGTGACTTTCCCAGAAAACAGAGAAAGATGGTGGAAGCATGGATTACCATACATGAGGACGATTTAAGAGCAAACTGGCAGTTATTGTTAGAGGGTCAGCAATATTTTAAAATTCCGCCGTTACAGTAAGGGAGAAAAAATAATGACACCATGTGCAATAGAAGTAAAACCTTTGGAAGATTACAAACTGCTTGTGACCTTTGAAAATGGGGAAAAAAAGGTTTATGATGTGAAGCCGTTGATTCGTGGTGATTGGTTTGGGAAGCTAAAAGATATGAATGTATTTAATACAGTTCATATTGGAGGAATAAGCGTGGAGTGGGAGGAGGGTCAGGATGTTTGTCCTGATGATTTGTACTATAACAGTGTCCTGACTGAATAAATAATTATGGTCATAGGGTAGAGGAAACGCTGTCTGCGGCAGATGCTGTGGACGGCGTTTTGTGTGTCAATATTGTATTCTAAAAAGTTGGGCACGGTTTGTAAATATAATGATAATGATTTTGCAGATAAATTGGGCATAAATACGTAATTTGATTAAATTACATATTGACTAAAACGATGAAAAGAAGTATTGTTATAACGTAATTTAACTCAATTACTAGAAAGGGAGGCCCGATGGAATCAATACCCTTAAATGAGATTATCCAATTTACATTAGGTAAAAACCCTACACGAATAAGAGAGAAGTCTGATGATTTATATACCCCGGAGGATTTTGAAAAAGATTTACACGGTATTCATTCAACGAAAGAGGGTATGGGCTGTATCATAAATTTGATAAAATCAAAATGTTCTCCCATTTCGGAACAGACAGAAGCAAAGTGTATTACATCAAATTTTCTAAGATGCGATTTTGATACCGGAAAACTCTATTCCTGGTATTTTTGTTATCAGTTTAACGAAGGAAAAGGTTTTGAGCAGCAGATAGAGATGTACCATCAGGGGACAACC
>CAJUPP010000038.1 GCA_910588325.1 uncultured Hungatella sp. | reverse complement strand
GGCGAAGCTGGTACAGGGATGGCTGAGAGGAGAGGAGGAAGAGGAAGATGGCAGAAACAAGCATAGCGGGAATCGACGAAAGCAGTCTTGAGGGAGAGGCCATAACTGATACCAAAAGCAAAGCGGCGCTGGTGGTCATATCTCTTGGAGCCGACCGGGCATCCCAGATCTATAAGTATCTCAATGAAGAGGACATAGAGGAACTTACATATGAAGTGGCGAAGCTGGGGAAGACATCCAACACCCAAGTGGAGGCGACTCTCGATGAATTTTATAAATTATGTCTGACCCATAAGATGATGACCGACGGCGGTCTGGATTATGCCAGGAATGTATTGGAGAAAGCATTCGGCGAGTCCACTGCCAGGAACCTTTTGGAGAAGGTTTCCAAAACCCTGCAGTCAAAACCGTTTAACTTTTTTATGAAGGGTGACCCCAAGTCGTTGCTGTCTCTTTTGCAGAACGAACGGGCTCAGGTCATCGCATTGATTATGGCATACATGGAGCCTCAGCAGGCGGCTCAGGTTTTAGAGCAGCTGCCGGAGGAGAAAAAGATACAGGCGGTAGAGAGCATGGCCCGCATGGACCGCGTTTCTCCGGAGGCAATTGCCATCGTGGAAGAAGAGATGAAGCGGAAGTTTGCAACCATCATCACAAGCGAGGATAATATGAGTCTGGGCGGTGTCGATTATGTGGCAGACATGATGAATCACGTGGACCGCAGCAGCGAGAGAAAGATCTTCGAAGAGCTGGATAAATGCAATCCGGATCTGGCACAGAGCATCCGGGAGAAGATGTTCGTGTTCGAAAACATTCTGGATATGGACGATCGGTCGATTCAGCGTTTCGTCCGGGATTGCGATACCAAAGATATTGTATATGCATTAAAGAGTGCTTCGGCAGAGATGAAGGAGCTCTTCTTTAAAAATATGTCCAAACGTATGTCTGATACCGTTCGGGCAGACCTTGAGATTACGACCAATGTTCGTCTGAAAGATGTGGAAGAGGCGCAGCAGCGTATTGTTAATGTGATTCGTAATTTGGAGGATCAGGGTCAGGTAGTCATCAAGAAGGGAGGAGATGACGATATTATCCTCTAAGCGAATTATTAAACAAACGGATATGTCGAAACAAACGGTAATAGAGCAGTATCTCCCTCCTCTGGAAGATGGATTGAATAACCGGGCGCCGGTTCAGAGAAAGCCGGTGTTTCCCCGTTATACGGAAGCTGAGCTGAAGAAAGAATATATACCACCCCGGCTGGAAGAGCCGGAAGAGGAGCCGGAGGTTTTGGAAGAGCCAAAAGAGGAACCGGAGTGGCTGGAAGTGGAGGAGCCGGAAAATCCGGAGGACTCCCAAGAGGCGATGATGGAGGCTGCGAGGGAGGAAGCCAGGCAAGAGGCGGAGAAGATTCTTGAGGAAGCCCGGGCACAGGCGGCAGATATTCTGGAAGCGGCCAGGACGCAGGCCAGAAGCGCCAGAGACCAGGCCAGAAGGGCCGGCTATCAGGCCGGTTATGAGGAAGGACAGCAGGAAGGACAACAGGCGGCCCAGGAGGAGGTCAGACAAAGATTCCAGAATGATTTCCTGGAGTTTCAGGAGGACATGAAAAAAGCTTTTCGGGCTGTGGATAAAGCGAAGGAAGAGTGCCTTCACGCCTATCTGGAGGAACTGAAGGACTGCGCGGTGGCTATCGGC
The DNA here is from genome assembly GCA_910588325.1 of uncultured Hungatella sp. GTDB lineage: Bacteria > Bacillota > Clostridia > Lachnospirales > Lachnospiraceae > UBA3402. The sequence goes on along the minus strand of CAJUPP010000038.1, from coordinate 32,953 downwards.
GAGAAGGTGATTCATATCAGCCTTAAGTCCAGCGGAGAGGTGATTAAGCAGATGATTGTCTCTGCCACCGAGAAGCTGAAAAAAACCGCATGGGTTAAGATTTATATTGACAAGTATGATTACGATATGATGATGAAGGCAGATGCAGACGTCTTGGAAGAACTTTCCCACCTGTCTGATAATATCAAATTCATTGTGATGGATAAGGAAGAGGATGGAAGCTGCATCATAGAGATGCCGGAGGAAATCATCGATATCAGTGTCAACACGCAGATTGAGAACATAAGAGATATATTGGAGAATATCAGGATATAGGGGTGTTTACATGTATGAAAAGATACCGCCTTTGATTGGGAAGTCAGAGACTATCAGCTATATAGGGAAAATTGAAAATGTAGTTGGGATGTCTATGGAGGCCTCCGGAGGCCGTGCCAGCATCGGCGATATCGTTATGATTTATAACGAGGAACAGAACCGTCAGATGCCGGCGGAGGTGGTGGGCTTTAAGAATGAGCGGATTCAGCTTATGACTTATGAACCTACCAGCGGTATCGCATCAGGAAGCTTTGTGCGAAATACCAGGCGGAGGCTGAAAGTGCCGGTAGGAGATTTCCTCAGAGGAAGAATCATCAACGCCTTAGGAGAGCCTATGGACGGCGGAGAACCTTTGCCTCACTCCAGACATTATACGGTGAACAGCCCTTATATCAATCCGTTAAATCGTCCGCCTATCAGAGAGCGGCTGGAGTTTGGCATCAAGGCTATCGATGGACTGAACACCATAGGCAAAGGCCAGAGAATCGGAATTTTTGCCGGCTCCGGCGTAGGAAAGAGTACCCTGATGGGCATGATTGCCAAGAATGTAAAGACAGATATCAATGTGATTGCGCTGGTAGGAGAGCGTGGGCGTGAGGTTCTGGAATTTATCGAGAAGGACTTAGGGGAAGAGGGAATGAGGCGATCTGTTCTGGTAGTGGCTACCTCAGACCAGCCAGCCATGCTTCGTATGAAATGTCCTCTGGTGGCAACTACCATTGCAGAATATTTTAAGGATCAGGGCTATGATGTGCTTTTGATGATGGATTCTCTTACCAGGTATGCTATGGCCCAGAGAGAGATCGGCCTGGCTATCGGAGAACCCCCTATAGCCAGAGGATATACCCCTTCTATCTACGCCGAGTTTCCTAAGCTTTTGGAGCGAAGCGGGAATTTCGGCCGCGGCTCCATCACAGGTGTATATACAGTATTGGTGGAAGGTGATGACACCAATGAACCGATTTCGGATACGGTTCGAGGAATTTTAGACGGACATATTGTCTTAAGCAGACAGTTGGCCAATGAGAATCATTTCCCGGCCATTGATATAGGAGCCAGCATTTCCAGACTTATGGTGGAAGTGGTGGCGGAGGAACATCAGAGGACAGCGTCCAGATTGAGAAATATATTGGGATTATATCAGAAGAATGCGGATTTGATTTCCATTGGAGCCTATAAGAAGGGAACCAATGCTGCGTTAGATGAGGCGGTAGCGAAGATCGACCGCATCAATGGATTTCTGCAGCAGGGAATCAAGGAGCGTTTTACTTACGAGGAGACATTGAAGAAAATTGAAGAGATAACCGGTTGATTCGGAGGAACATGAGAAGTGAAGAGATTCGAATACAGACTGGATACGGTGTTGGATTATAAGACACAGGTACTGGATAATTTGAAGACCGAACACGCGGTGATTTTACAGAAGGTCAACAGGAAACAGGAAGAGATTCAGGGGCTGAACCGCAGACTGGCCGGTTATGAAGACGACTTTAACAAGGCTAAGGAACAAGGAGTCAGCATCGGAGACTGCAGGCTTTACAATATGTGCATCGGACGGATGGAAGAGATCATCCATGAGGAGAAGGGAAAGCTGAAAGTCTTAAAAAAACAGGAAGATGAGAAAAAACAGGAAGTGATAACGGCTAAGGTGGATACCTCCAAGTTTGAAAAATTGAAAGAGAAGAAACAGAAGGAATATCAGAAAGCCGTGATGAAGGCAGACGAGACTTTTGTGGAGGAGTTTGTTTCCAATACATCCATCAAAGCCAGACATCAGAATCGAGGATAAATCTGGTAATCACAGTGAAAGCTGTTGATTATAAATATTAATAAGAGAAAGGAGGCGTATCATGACAGCAGGAAAGGTACAGCCGCCTGTACAGGCCCGGATTGATGTGGCAACGCGTGCCGTTTCAGACCAGCCATCCATACAGAGAGATGATTTTACCAAGCTTCTCCAGGCGAAAAAGGATGGAACACAGCAGGCAGGCAAGGCGGATACCGGAAAGAAAGCAGAACCTAAGAGAGCGGAGGAAGCAAACGCAGATGGTAAAGCTTCTGAGAATGTTTCTGAAGACGGTAAGGCCCAGGAGACGGCTGCGGATGACGGAAAGGAAGAGGACCTGGCTTCCAAAGAAGCACTCAATCAGGCGGTGCTTCAGCAGGCAGCGGCCCAGATTCTGATTCAGCCGGATATGGAGGCGGAACAGGTTCAGGAGGCAGTGGAGAGCAGTGTGACGGCTATCGGTACGGAAGCGGCTCCGGAGATGGTCTCTGAGACAGCAGTTCAGGCAGAGGCGGCAGTTCAGGCGAATCCTGAGAGAACAGAGAATGTAAAGTCAGCAAAGCAGCAGATAGAAGCCGTGGCAGAGACAACCGTTCAGGAGGCAGAACCGCAGAAAGTTACCCGGACAGAGGAACGTTCTGACAGCGGCAACCAGACAGAAGCAAAATCCGAATCGAAGGCAGAGGTTCCCGCAGCGGCATCTGATGACAGGAAGGTTCGCCAGGATACTAACAGCCAGTACAGTAATCAGGATACGGTCTACAACACGGAGATTCGCACATCAGAGCAGGTTCAGGAGGCAGTGACTCAGAGGACAGAAACAATTCCTCTTAAAACGACACCGGAACAGCTTCCCCAGGATTTGGGAAAAACCCTGGCGTCAAGAACCCTGGAGGCCGGCAGAACCCTGACGGTGGAACTGGAGCCGGCAAATCTTGGAAAGCTTACTATCAGACTGGTGTATGAGGGAGACAGGGCTTCGCTGTCCATCATGGCATCCAATCCCAGGACGCTGGATATGCTGAGCCAGAAGGCATCGGAGATAGCAGCGATTCTGGAGGAGAAGACAGGGCAGGAGACCATCATCTACACACAGCCGGCCCAGCAGGGCAGTGAGCAGTATGACGAGCAGCAGAACCAGAACCGCAGCAAGGAACAGGGAGAACCTGAGGAGCAAAAAAATCAGGGACATGGGGAAGATACCCATCAGGCAGAATCTTTCGCACAACAGCTTCGGCTGGGACTTGTGTGAAAAAAGAAAAGGAAGTGAAGAACTATGGCAGATACGATTAATTCGGTCAGCGGAACAAGTAATCCGTATGAGAAGACATATTATACGGCTACATCCAATGACAAAAACACCTTAAGCATTACTGATTTTTTCCAGCTTTTGGCAACACAGCTTCAGTATCAGGATCCCACAAGCCCCATGGACAACAGTGAGCTGATGAACCAGATGACCCAGATGGCGATGATGCAGTCCATGACTTCCATGACAGAAGCGATTGATGCATCCACAGCTACCAGCGCCCAGACATACGCAGGAAGTTTGGTAGGCCAGGAAGTGACTGTGGCGGTAGTGAAAGAAAATTCCTATGGACAGGAAGAGCCAACCGGTGTAAAATATGCTAGAGTGGAGTATGTCAACTTTACGAAAGGTGAACCGGTATTTAAGGTAGAGGGCGATGATAAGGAGCATCCTTTATCTCATCTGGTAGGAGTGGGGAAGGTTCCGGATCCGTATAATAAGGAGGTTGATAATGAGCAGGAAGGGCCTGGAGGCGACAGCGAAGGCTCCGGCGACAACGGCGAAGAGGGACCTGGAGGTGCAGAAGGGCCAGGTACAGTTTAAGGAGTAACGGTAGTGAAAAGTAATTTGATGTAAGGCAATAAGCCACAGGAAGAGCAATGGCTTTTGGAGGAACGAGTATGGATGTGAATGGAATTGGCCGTATAGACAACGGCAGACAGGGCATCCCCGGCCAGAATACGAAAACGCCTGGAGTGGGGGAGAGTCAGGATTTCTATCAGATGCTCCAACAAAGGGCGAAGGTAGGCCTGAATTTTTCCAAACACGCCACAAAGCGTCTGAATGAGCGGGGAATTGCCGTTGACAATCAATTGATGAGTAATTTGGAACACGCGGTGGAGGACGCCAGGAAGAAAGGCGCCAGAGATGTGGCGATTATCGGGGCTCAGGGGATTTTTATTGTGAATGTGCCTAATAACACCGTAGTTACCACCATGTCCCAAAGTGACATGAAAGAACGAGTATTTACTAATATTGACAGCGCCGTTATCATGTAGCAGGACCTCGTGGAGGATGCTTAATCCGCCTGCCGGAAGGGCAGGCGGAAAGACGGCAAAAGAAAGGAAAACGGATTATGTTAAGAGCAATGGACTCAGCGGTGGCAGGCCTTCGGGCTCACCAGAACAAGATGGACGTAGTTGGACATAATATTGCAAACGTAAATACGGATGGTTTTAAGGCTCAATCCTATACATTTAAGGAGGCTATGTATCAGACATCTACAGCATCTACAGGTAATAATAATGGCGCCGGTGGTGTGAATGCGGCTCAGTATGGTTATGGTACTTTGATGGGAACTATCGGAATGGATATGACTGCCAGCACACCTACTTATAGAGGCGGATTTAATGCATCTATTGAGGGAGAGGGCTTTTTTATAACATTAAAGACGGCTTCAGAAGTTATAACAGCAAACTTCATGGCTACTAATTTTGATTATACCAGAGTTGGACAGTTTACCGTAGATAGTGCGGGGTATGTAGTTGATGGTAATGGTAATTTTGTGTATGGCTTTGTACCAAAAACTGGGGATGATATAGTATCTGGAAAAAAATTTGATGCTTATAGATTGGTTCCTTTGCGGGCCCCAACAGGGACGATACCTCCTAAGGATATTACTACTGACCTTAACTATGGTCAAAATATTGATTCGACAAAAGAAGCAATTCAGCTCAGCAATATACAGATTGATAAAAATGGTAAGATATCGGCTTCTATTACAATGGATGATGACAGTGCAAAGACAATTTATTTGGGAACGGTAGCTATTGCTACATTCCAAAACCCCAATGGTTTAACTAAGGTAGGAAATAATTATTATAATGCAGCTAACGCTGATAATACAGGTCAATCCAGCGCTTCTATGCCTGGCGGAGCAACTTCAAGCTTAATGCCCGGCTACATCGAAGCCTCCAATGTAGACTTGGCAAAGGAGTTTGCCGAGATGATTACCACCCACAGAGGTTTCCAGGCCAATTCGAAGATGATCACCGTATCCGACGAGATGCTGTCTGACCTGGTAGCTATGAAGCGGTAATTAAATTAAGAACAGGAATATAGGGAACAGACCATGAGATGGTGGAAAAACGACAACCAGAAGATGGCTGACAGAAGAAGAAAAGTCCGTATGGAGCGGATATCCGGCGAGAGGAGGAGGGAGCAGTACGGACTCTCCTCCAGCCTTGACGGAACAGAGGAAAAGCTGAAAGAAGGGGCAAGAGGCATGATCAAGGTAACGCGGCTGAACGACGAGATACTGTATCTGAATATTTTTCAGATTGAAAGTATCGAGTCCATACCCGAGACAAAGATAAAGATGATGAACGGTTACTATTATCTGGTAAAGGATTCGGAAGATTCCATTTTAGAGCAGATGAAAGGATTTTTCAGAAGCTGTATTGTCTTGGATGACAAAGGAAAAGACGAATAAATGTCCCAATGATATTTTCAGGCAGTAGGAGCAGGAATTAGGAGGATAAAACAATGGATTTGACAACGCTTATCGGCGTCATAATGGCCCTGGGACTGATCGTATGGGGAATTGGAGTAGATAAGCTGGGCAACTTTGTTGATATGCAGAGCCTTGCAATCGTATTTGGAGGTGCCGTAGCAGCAACGATAGCCAGCTATCCCTTCCGTATCCTGAAGGATATACCGAAGCATATAGCGGTATGTTTCCGGGGAGGGAAATATAACATTCCCAAATTAGTAGACCAGTTGGTAGATTTAGCCATGCTTGCCAGACAAAGCGGACTTCTGGCTCTGGAGGAGAAGGCTGCGGAGATAAAGGATCCATTCTTTAAACAGAGTGTCCTGATGATCGTGGATGCCAATGATCCGGACAAGGTCAGAGAGATGCTGGAAAAAGAGATGGACGACATGATGGCAAGACACGATGAGGCGGCGGGAATCTATGAGAAGATGTCCGCCTATGCGCCTGCTTTCGGTATGATTGGTACACTGGTAGGTCTGATTAACATGTTGAAGGGTATGGATTTGGGTGACGGCGGCGGAGCCAGCAGCCTGGGCCAGGATATGTCCGTAGCCTTGATTACAACTTTCTACGGAAGCGGATTTGCCAACATTTTCTTCCAGCCCATTGCCAAGAAGCTGAGGATACGCCAGGCAGAGGAGGAGCTTTTCTGTACCACCATTGTAGAGGGAGTCATGGGAATCCAGGCAGGAGAGAATCCTCAGTTCCTCCGTGAGCATCTGATTTCCTGTATGAAACAGTCCCAGAAGAAGAAGCTTTTATTAAAGGCAGGTAACGGCGGAGGCGCTGCCGGCGGAGGTGAAGGCTGATGGGCAGAAGAAAAAAAGGCGGAGGCGGAGGAGAAGACTGCGGAAGCTGGATGGACACCTATGGCGACATGGTGACCCTTCTTTTGTGCTTTTTTGTTATGTTGTATTCCATGTCCAACTTAGACCAGCAGAAGTGGGAGGTATTTGTAAAAAGTATCTTCCCCAACTCCGATGACCTGGAACAGGTTGCTATCAATGAAAATATCGCCGAAGGCGAATATGATGTGTCAGGCCAGTTAGAGATGGAAGAGGAGCCTGATGTAGACGCGGAACTGGAGGATCTCTATCTGGTTCTGGTAAAAAAACTGAATGAAAGCGGTATAGAAGGGGTATCGGTATCTCAGGGAGAAGGATATACCTTTGTTGCGTTTGAGAACCAGGCGTTCTTTAACGGTGACAGTTCCATGCTGACCGATGAGGCTATAGAGACTCTGGATATATTCAGTGAGATCATTGCTCCGGAGGCGGACAGAATTTCCCAGATCGAGATCATGGGCCATACGGCCCAGGCAAGACCGGATCAGCCCAACAATCCAAGAACAGACCGTCTGCTTTCCGCCATGCGTTCGGCGGAGGTAGCCGCTTATATACAAAGCAAGGATATCATAGAACCTAGTAAATTGGTAGGAATCAGTTATGGACAGTTCCGTCCGGTGGCTACTGCAGAAACCAGCGAAGGAAGAGCAAAAAACCGACGTGTGGAATTTCTGATTGTAGATGCAGGAGCGGATATCAAGTCCATGAATGATTACTATGATGAGTATTATAACCGTCTGGAGGAAGGTTCTGTGGTGGTGACAGATGGAGTCTCCACGGAAATCCCGGAAGGATTTTCGACAGTAGAGGACGGAAACATGGAGGGGGAAGCCAGCATGCTTGACCCTACGGCGGTGAATGATGCCGATATACAGGGAAATGTTACGGACCCGGCGGCAAATCCATCGGAGTAAAACGCAGGCACAGAGTAACAATTTGAGAAAAGGTGGCTTTTACAGATGGCAGACGTATTATCTCAGAGTCAGATTGACGCACTTTTAAAGTCTATGGGTTCCGGCGGTTCGCCGGAAACACAGGCTGACGCCCCGCAGGCGGTGGAAGCAAAAGTTGATAAAAAAATAGAAAAGGCAGAGGAAGTCAAGTACAGTAAATACGATTTCTACAGTCCCAGAAAGTTTACTAAGGACAAGATGAAGATTCTAAGCAGCGTATTCGAAAACTATGCCAGAATCATTACATCCCAGGTAAACGGTATTTTCCGGGTTATGACGGACATTACGGTACTGGAGGTTCAGGAACGGCGCTACTATGAGTTCGTAAGTGCTCTAAACGAAAATGATGCGGTTACCCTGGTGGAGGCCAACATACAGGACCACAATAAGGCTTTAGTTCCCCTGATGATGTATGTAACACCCGGATTGGTGATTACACTAATTGACCACATGCTGGGAGGCGGGGAAGAAGTGGTAAAGGTGGCAGAGGGATATCGGTATTCTGACGTGGAAACAGCGTTGTACCGAAGGATTCTGTTCTATCTGATTCAGGCTTTGAAGGATGGGTTTGCCAATTACATAAGTATAGATTTTAAAGCCCAGAGGATTGAAGAAAATCCTAGTATGATACAGGATGTAGGCCTGGATGAGACAGTGGCGATTATCCTTTTGAATGTGGATGTGGCCGGACTTGCGGTAGAGCGGATCCGAATCTGTATGCCGGGAACGCTTTTGGAAAATATCTTCCAGGTGATTGACAGCCGGAAACACATTGCAAGAGGTTATGCTTATGAAGATAACCGCGATACGATTCTTGACAACATCCGCCAGACAGCTCTTCCGGTTACGGGACAGCTTGGAACTGTGCTCCTGGATTTGGATGATATCTATCATTTGAAGATCGGTGATGTCATCGATATGAATAAGTCCAAGACCAAGGATGTGAAGCTATATGTCGGAAGGCAGCCGTGGTTTACCGGGAAAATGGGTGTATATAAAAAGAACGTGGCAGTCCGCATTAATCAACGAATATATGAAACAGATGATGAGGACGCTGCGTCAGATGCCAACTTTGTCCGGCAGGAGGGAGATACTCCTGTCCTTGAGGGACAATATATGGCATCAGAATAAAAGTTACATTTTTTTAAATTATTATTTATGGAAAAGAGAGGGAAAAGATAATGGCAAAGATTATGCTGGTTGATGATGCCGCCTTTATGAGAATGATGGTGAAGAATGCACTGACGAAAGCTGGGTATGATAATTTCGTGGAGGCTCAGGATGGAGCAGAGGCTGTAAGAAAGTATGAGGAGGAAAGCCCGGATATGGTAATCATGGATATTACCATGCCGAATATGGATGGTCTCCAGGCTTTAAAGACAATCCGCGGAAGTCACCCTGATGCCAAGATTGTTATGTGTACTGCTATGGGGCAGGAGGGAATGGTGGTCGATGCGATCAAATCCGGCGCCAAAGATTTTATTGTAAAGCCGTTTAACGCAGAGCGTATTGTTCAGACTGTGAATACAATTTTAGGAAATTAATGCGGGCAGGAGGAAAAGACCATGGCTTTTTTAAGCTCATTTGATATCAGTGCGTCAGGGTTAAGTGCCCAGCGTCTGAGAATGGATATTGCCGCAGAAAATATTGCAAACATTGACACCACCAGAACAGAGCGGGGCGGAGCTTACCGCAGAAAAGATATTGTGTTTGAGAGTTATGGAGCGGATTCTTTTAAACAGGCTCTCCGCAATGCATCCAAAGGTCTGGGATTTACAGGAAGAAACGCAGGAGTCCGGGTGGCTGGAGTTGTTGAGGATGACAGAGAGATGACACAGGTGTATAATCCCACTCATCCGGATGCCGATGAAAGCGGCTTTGTGACAATGCCGAATGTAGATTTATTGAAAGAGACGGTTGACAGTATGGCCGCCACCAGATCTTATGAAGCAAATGTTACCGCTTTGAATGCGATGAAGCTGATGGCGCAAAAGGCACTGGAGATTGGTAAATAATGTCCGGGAGCCGCAGGAAAATTAAGGATAAAGGAGAAATAAAAAATGGGCGCTAGCAGCTTTAACGATATGGAACTGGATGCAATAGGCGAGATAATGAATATCAGTTTAGGCGCCTCCGCAACAGCAGTTTCTACGATGCTGGGCACAAAGGTCAATATTACGACGCCTGTGGTTCGTGTTCAGACCCGGGCGGAATTTGAGTTTAAGCGTTTGGAGCCTGCTATTGGTGTCGAGATCGCCTATGTTGAGGGGCTGGAAGGCAAAAACATTATGATGTTCCGCCGTGAAGATGTGTGTGTTATCGTAGGCACATTGATGGGGGAAGATCCTGCTACCATCAGTCCTGAATTGGATGAGATTCATATCAGTGCAATCTGTGAGGTCATGAACCAGATGATGGGAGCCTCTGCGACGGCACTGTCGGAGTTTTTAGGAACAATCGTTAATATTTCGACTCCCAAGTCATTTGATATTGGAGAGCCGGACGCGTTTAAAGAAAAATATTTTCCGGAAGAGAACGGCATGGTGGTTGTCCGGTTCCGTCTGGAGATTGAAGATAAGTTAAACAGTGAGTTTATGAATATCATGTCTATCGCATTGGCAAAACGTCTTCTGGAGCCATTTGCTGCCTCTATGGGAGAAGCTGCTTCTGCACCACAGGAACAGCCGGCCGCAGTTTCGGAACCAACACCGGAGCCGGAGCCAGCCGCGGCATCAGCGGGCGGGGCAAGTATGTCCCAGGCAGAGATGGATGCACTTCTGGCATCTATGTCCCAGCCGGCCGCACCGGAAGCGGCACCGTCCGCATCAGCAGGCGGTTCCATGTCCCAGGAAGAGATCAATGCAATGCTGGCTTCCTCATCTCAGCCGGCCGCGCCGGAAGCGGCACCGTCTGGATCAACGGGAAGTTCTATGTCTCAGGAAGAGATCAATGCAATGCTGGCTTCTTCATCTCAGCCGAATGAGACGGAATCAGCGCCGATACCCCAACAGGTACCACCGACGCCGATGTCTCAACAGGCGCCACAGGGCGTACAGCAGCCGTATTATTCCTATCCGTCTATGGGGATGGATCCGATGATGCTGCAGCTTCTGAATCAGATGCAGCAGACTCAGATGCAGATGATGGAGATGATGAAGACGCCAAAGGCAGAACCTGCTCCCTCTTCCAATACAGGCGGTTCGATCATTCGTCCATTAAGCTCTCCGCAAATGGATGATGATGCAGGAACAGGCGAGGAAGACAAGACCAATCAGGAGATGCTGATGAAGGTTCCGTTAGAGATTTCTGTAGAAATCGGCAGAACCAAGAGACTGGTAAAGGATATCCTGGAATTTACCCAGGGCACTTTGGTTGTTTTGGATAAGATGGCCGGTGAACAGGTGGATCTGTTTGTAAACGGACAGTGTATCGCAAGAGGCGATATCGTCGTGGTAGAGGATAACTTTGGTATTCGTATCACAGAGATTGTGGCGAAGGAATTAAATCCGGAAAGCTTATAAGATGTGGAGGGAAAATTTTATATTGTTGTTTCGCACAGTACTGGCGGTTGTAGGCGTGCTGGTATTGGCATATTGGTGTAGCGTACTGCTGAAAAAGCAGTGGGTGAGATCCTCCGGAGACGGTAATATGAAGCTGCTTGAACATATTCAGGTAGGACAGAACCAGAGAATACTTCTCTTAAAGGTTGGGGAACATAATTATCTCGTAGGCGTCAGCCAGGCAGGCATCCAGCTTTTGGCAGAGGTGGAAGGTGATTTTCAGCCCAGGGAGTTTATGCTTCATAAGGAAACCGTTCCTCAGATTCCGTTTCAGGAGGTTTTGAAAAAGTATATGCCGCCGCATCAGGGAAAGAAGGGAGAAAAGAGATGAATGACCTTCTGACACAGTTAAACGGCGGGAGCGTTCCCGCCCTGGATTTAATCATCCTGCTTACCTTTGTGGCGCTTCTGCCTTCGATTGTGGTGATGATGACTTCTTTTACCAGAACAATCATCATCCTGTCTTTTACCAGAAATGCCATGGGAGTCCAGCAGGCTCCGCCGAATATGGTATTGGTAGGCATAGCACTGTTTCTTACTTTATATATTATGAATCCGGTGATTAATGAAATCAATGAAAATGCATACCAGCCTTATCTTCGGGAAGAAATCAGTCAGGAAGAGGTTATAGAGCGGGCAGTGGTTCCTTTAAAGGAGTTTATGCTTCGAAATACCTACAAAAGCACTTTGGATAATTTTGTCAGTATGTCTGGTACTCAGATTCAGGAAAATACTATGGATTACCCTCTGACTGTAGTGGTGCCGGCATTTATGACCAGTGAGCTGAAATGGGGATTTACAGCAGGATTTTTGCTTTATCTGCCATTCCTTTTGATTGACGTGATTGTATCTACCACACTGATGTCCATGGGTATGGTTATGCTTCCTCCGGCCATGATTTCCATGCCGTTTAAACTACTGCTTTTTGTCACGGTAGATGGATGGGAACTGTTGTTTACAAGTATTGTTACCGCTTACAAGTAACTTGGAAGGAGGGGGATTAAGAAATGACCACAACAGAAGTTCTGGATATTATGTATCATACGTTTTTGCTGGCGGCCAGACTGACCATGCCGTTTTTGCTGACCAGTATGGTTGTGGGTGTGGTGATTGCCATTTTTCAGGCGGCAACCCAGATCAATGAACAGACTTTGACCTTTGTTCCCAAGTTTATTTCCATATTGGTAGTCATGGGATTTTTAGGAAGTTCGATTTTAGATATGCTCCAGGATTTTTTCAGGCAGATGCTTGGAATTATTGCAGGAGGCTGATAGAAGATGCTGATTTTGTTTGCCCTGGTTATCATGCGTATGAGCGGGGCTGTTGTTTTTAATCCGGTACTGGGCAGAACCAATATACCCAGAACTGCCAAGGGTGCCATGGTTCTGATGCTTTCTCTCCTTTTGTATCTGGGAGTGGAAGGGAACCTGCAGCATGAGCCGGCTACACTGATAGAGTTTGGGGTCATGCTTATAAAGGAATTGATGGTAGGATTTGTCATAGGTTATTCAATGGAACTGGGATTTATGGTGATTCGGTTTGCTTCAGCAATCATTGATCAGACCATGGGACTTTCCATGGCTCAGACATATGATCCTCAGTACAATACCCAGATGACCATTACTTCCAATTTGTATTATGCATTTTTGTTTCTCTTATTTTTGGCTGGGGATGGGCATGTTCGTCTGCTTGCTCTTTTCTTTTCATCAGCACGACTGATTCCGTTTGGACAGGTAACCATAGATACCAGGCTGGCGCAGATGATGTTAGACATTTTTACCGCCAATATTGCCATGGGGCTTCAGCTGGCTTTTCCGATTATCGCCATGGAGCTGGTTACGGAAGCTGCCATCGGAATTCTGATGCGTATGATTCCTCAGATTAATGTATTTGCAGTAAATTTTCAGTTGAAGATTATCGTAGGACTTATGATGCTCTTGTTTATGTTCAGTCCTATGTCAGAACGATTATATGTGATTATAGACAATATGTTTCTATATATGCAGCAGCTATTTATTGTAATGAGTTAACGTCCCATAGGTATATGGAAGGGAGTGGTGGACTTGGCGGAAGCGAATGGACAGGAAAAAACCGAACAGCCTACCAGTAAACGGCGCAATGATGCCAGGAAGGAAGGCAATCTGTTCCAGAGTAAAGATGCTGTCACTGTGATTATGCTGTTTGGCGTATTCTATATGGTGAAACTGACGCTTCCTCAAATCTACGAAACTGCCCGAGAGTGTATGATTCGATTCTTTTCTGCAATCGGACAGGAGAATTCGATATATTCATCTCCCAATATCTATGTATATATGGTAGTTTCCGTACTAAAATGTGCGTTGCCGCTTTTGCTGATGTCCATGCTTTTAGGAATCATCAGCCATGGGGTTCAGACAAAGTTTAATATTACGTTTAAGCCGCTGCATCCTAAATTCAGCAAGTTTAATCCCATCAATGGGATTAAAAAGATGTTCAGCCCTAAAAAGCTGGTTGATTTAGCAAAGAATCTGATTAAGATAGCAGTGCTTCTGGTGCTTCTTTACAATTTGGTAAGAGATGATATCCTTGAGGTAGCCAGAATGATCGATATGGATATCTATAAGTCAACGGTCCGGACGCTGGAATTGGTGTTTGACTTGGTGAAGAAGGTTTGTATTGCATTTGCTGTAGTGGCGTTTTTTGATTATCTTTACCAGAGATGGGATTATGAAAATAATCTGAAGATGACAAAACAGGAAGTAAAAGAGGAATATAAGAATACGGAGGGAAATCCGGAAATTAAGGGAAGAATCCGAAATATTCAGCGTCAGATGGCCTTAAGCAGAATGATGCAGAAGGTTCCGGAGGCGGATGTGATTGTGAGAAACCCAACACATTTTGCTGTGGCGCTTAAGTATGATCCTGATGTAAGCAGTGCGCCGGTGGTTTTGGCCAAGGGTCAGGATTATATGGCTCTCAGGATCATAAAGATTGGGGAGGAAAACGGAGTAGTCATCATGGAGAACAGGCCTTTGGCCAGGGCCCTGTATGCTTCTTGTGAACTGGACCGGGAGATACCGGAAGAGTTTTACGGGGCGGTGGCCGAGATACTGGTATATATTTATAAAGCCAGTAACCGGGAAGATATGTTTGAATAACTGTGCGGCAGTTTTATGATCGCATATATTTATAGATGGATGGAGTTTTTGCATGAAAAGATTACTGAACTATTCCATAGTTTTTTTTGTACTGACAGTTATTTTGCTGTTGATTATTCCACTTCCGCCGGCAATTGTGGATGTGGCGATTATCGTTAATATGTCTCTTTCGATGATGATTCTGGTAATCACCATGACGATCAGGGAACCGTTGGAGTTGTCCATATTCCCGTCACTTCTGTTGATTACCACCCTGTTCCGTCTGGGTATCAATGTATCGACCACCAGAAATATTCTGTCCAATTCCGGTTCTTCCGGACAGATTATCAAGGCCTTTGGAGACTTTATCCTTCAGGGCAATGTCGTAGTAGGTATTGTTATCTACTTAATCATTGTTTTGATGCAGTTTATCGTTATTACCAAGGGTGCGGAACGTGTGGCTGAGGTTGCTGCCAGATTTACCCTGGATGCTATGCCAGGTAAACAGATGGCAATTGACGCGGACTTAAACTCAGGGCTTATCAATGAACAGCAGGCAAAGGCACGACGGGAAAAGATTCAGCGGGAGGCAGACTTCTATGGCTCTATGGATGGTGCCACCAAGATTGTAAAAGGTGACTCTGTCATGTCATTGATTACAACAGCCATTAACTTTATCGGCGGATGTATCATCGGTATGGTGCAGGGCGGTTCTACATTAAATGAAGTGTTGAACACTTATTCCATCGCTACGGTAGGTGATGGTCTGGTAGGACAGATACCATCTCTTCTGATTTCTACGGCAACCGGTATGATCGTTACAAGAGCTGTGGCAGAGGGAAGTTTGAACGAAGATATTTCCAAGCAGTTTATGGCCCAGCCTACTGCTATTATGATGAGCGGTATGGTTATCGCGGTACTGGCAGTAATTCCCGGAATGCCGGTGATTCAGCTCTTAATTGTCTCAGGCGCGTTTGTTGGCGGCGGTTATTATCTGTCAAGAAGGATACAGGCAGAACCGTCTCTTGCAATGGCAGGCGGCGGTACTTTAAGAAATTATGCTCCGTCGGAGGGAGAGGCTGAGGAGCAGGGGGAGGCTGAGGAGCCCAAGCAGGTCAGCGAGGAAGAATTTTACAAGGATGTCAACAATGTATACACGCTTCTGTCTGTGGAAGCCATCGAGATGGAACTGGGATACAGCCTGATTCCGTTGGTGGATGAGACCGCGGGAGGTCATCTGATTAACCGAATCATCATTTTCCGAAGGCAGTATGCCCAGGATATGGGCTTTGTCATTCCTTCCATACGTCTTCGGGACAGTTCTTCCTTAAATACAAACCAATATTGTATTAAGATAAAAGGGGAAGAGGTTGCCAAGGGCGAGATCCTGGTGGACTACTATCTGGCTCTGGAACCGGAAAACCTGGAAAAAGAAATTGATGGAATCGAAACTATCGAACCGGCATATGGTATTCCTAGCCGATGGATTCGGCCGGAAGACCGGGAACTGGCGGAGATATATGGATATACGGTCATTGACCCACTTTCTGTTTTGGTAACTCACCTGTCAGAGGTGGTAAAACAACATGCTCATGAACTGATTACCAGACAGGAAGTGATGCATTTGGTTGAGAATGCGAAGAAGACGTCGGCAGAGCTTATTGAAGAGGCCTTTCCGAATTATCTTTCTTACAGCATGTTTCAGAAGATACTTACCAGTCTTTTGAAAGAGGGAGTACCGATTAAGGACCTGGAGACAATCATAGAGACTGCCTTGGAGTGTATGTCAGATACGGTTGCTCCGGTAAGAGATGTGGATGGTCTGATTGAAAATATCAGAATTGCGTTGAAGCGTACGATTACTCGTATGTATTGTGAGGATGGCAGTATGAAGGTGCTGACCATGGATGCGGAGCTGGAACGTACAATGGTAGGTTCCTTATCCAAGGGGGATAGAGGCTTGTATCTGGCATTGAATCCGGATGTGCTTCAGAGTCTGATCAATCAGATTACCCTGCAGCTCAAAAAGTTTAACGGACTTTCTCAGAACCCGGTTATTTTAACATCGCAGATTATGCGGGTTCACTTTTATCGGTTGATTGAACAGTTTTATCCGAATGTCAGAGTGTTGTCCTTTAACGAGATATCGAATAATGTTCAGATACAATCAATCGGCAGCCTGACTCTTGAAGGAAGAGAGAGACGGGGGGCCTAACCGCTCATGAGGAGATGAGGGAAGATGGTTCAGACAGATTATTTAGCAGAAAAGTCCAATGAGGAACTCCTGGATATGTACCGAAAAGAAGGGAAGCTTGAGGTAAAACAGGCGCTTGTGCTCCGTTACCTTTATATTGTGAAGACAATCGCTTATCAGATGCAGAATGTCTATTCGGGAAGTCTCCAGATGGAGGACATTATCAATGAAGGCGTGATTGCCATTATGAAAGGTATTGACAGATATGACCCGGAGCGCGATAATAAATTCGAGACATTTATTTCCAGACGTATTCGGGGAATGATTATCGATCTGGTGCGGAAAAATGACTGGATGCCCAGGGATTTCCGCAAACAGGTGAAGGCTATGGAAACCGCACAGAGTACTTTGAGCCGGAGCCTGGGACGGTCGCCTTCGGATGAGGAGGTGGCGGATGCCATGCAGATGGATATTAAGAAATACAGAAAGTTCCAGAGGATGAGTACCATGATGAATGTGCTTTCCCTGGATATGATAACGGATGAGGAAGGGGAACACCAGTCTCTGCAGCTATCCAGCAGTGATGCAAATTCTCAGCCAGAGAGAGCGTTTTTAGAGGAGGAGTCTAAGCAGATTCTGGCTAAGGCGGTAAATAGTTTAAAGGAAAAGGAAAAGCTGGTGATTTCTCTGTATTATGTGGAGGAGCTGAATATGGGACAGATTGCTCAGGTTTTGGGAGTCAGTGAACCCAGGATTTCTCAGATTCACAGTTCAGCGATTCGGAAGCTGAAGACTTATATGAGCACATACTAAAGGATTTTAAAAGGCTGTTATATATTAGGAGGAAATCAGACATGTATCAAGGATTTTATAATCTGACATCTGGTATGTTGACCCAGAACAGGAATCTGAATGTTATCAGTAACAATATGGTAAACATTCAGACTCCCGGATATAAGAGGGATAAGATGGTCAGCACTACATTTCAGGAGGAAATGCTTTACAGAACGGGAAAGCGCTATAAAGAGAATCCGGAACCTTTGGCAACCACCTCTAAGATTCGGACAGCAGAGAGGACGTATGTAAACTACGAGCAAGGTGGTTTTGAAGAGACGGATGGGATTTTTGATGTTGCCCTGAATGGAGAGGGCTTTTTTGTGATTAATACGGCAAATGGACCGGGATATACCAGGAATGGTTCGTTCCGTGTAGATGATGAGGGGTATCTTTGTCTCAATAATGTAGGCAGGGTGCAGGGAGCAGACGGCCAGCCCATTCAGATTGATAATGAGAACTTTACGATCAGCAGCCGGGGCGTCATCAGTGTTGTGGAGTCAGAACGCACTGAGGGAGGAGACGAGGAAGGCGAAACGGCGGAGACCACGGTTCGGGAACTGGGAACACTGCGGGTTGTGGATTTTGAGGACTACGAACAGCTTCATAAGGAAGATTACGGCGTATACACTACCAATCAGGCGGCTTTGCAGGTGGAGAATCCATCCGTTCTGTGGAAGACGCTGGAAAGGTCTAATGTAGATATAATGGAGGAGATGACTTCCATGATTACGGCCCAGAGAGCGCTGCAAAGTGCTGCTCAGGTTCTTAAGATGTACGATCAGGTGATGAGCAAAGCATCATCAGATGTAGGCAGATTGTAAGGGAGGGGATAAGCAGACATGTATCAGTCATTTTACACCGGTGCGTTGGGCGCCGGAAGCTGTATGGCAAAGATGAGTGTAATCTCAAATAACTTAGCCAATATTAACAATAATGGATTTAAACCGATGAACAGTTCATTTTCGGATCTGCTCAATTATAATCTCAATGATTCTGAGGATGCAGTTACGGAACTGATGGCGGGAAATGGTATGCGGATGCAGAGAACCTACAGCAATTTTGGCGTGGAGGCACTTACATCTACTAACAGTGATATTGATTTTGCAATACTTGAGGATAATGCGTTTTTCATGGTACGGGACACGGTCAGCGGTGAGATTACCTATACCAGAAGCGGTCATTTTTATAAGGGGGAGATGGAAGATGGCTTCTATCTGATGACAGATGCAGGTAAAGTTGTTCTGGATCAGAACGGGGAACCCCTGAAAGCCGACACGCCGGATATTGAGCGTATACGTCGGGCTATGTCAGGGGAAGAAGAAGAGGAAGAGGACTACGAGGAAGAGGTAGATGAAGAAGAGGATGAAAATGCCCCTCGTTTAAGCCTCTATACATTTGCCAATCCCAGCCGTCTGATGAATGTTGGAGACAAT
The DNA here is from genome assembly GCA_910588325.1 of uncultured Hungatella sp. GTDB lineage: Bacteria > Bacillota > Clostridia > Lachnospirales > Lachnospiraceae > UBA3402. Next base: position 14,111 of record CAJUPP010000038.1, on the reverse strand, counting down.
GAATGGGCGCCTCCAGAAGGAATGGAGCCGGTTCTGGTGGATCATCCGAAGATTGTTTCTGGTATGCTTGAGACATCGGGAACCAGTCTGGCTAAGGAGATGGTTAAGATGATTGAATGCCAGAGAGCATATTCTTATGCTCTTAAGATGGTAATTACATCGGATGAGGTGGAGTCTACGATTAACTCGTTGAGAGGATAATTTTTTTCCTAATAACAGATTATGAGGTGTGTATGAGACTAAAAAGTTATGAAGATATGAATCTGCAGGATTTGGATGTAATGAAAGAGATCAGTAGCATTGGCACCAGTCATGCTGCTACAGCTCTTTCTAAGCTTCTTCAGAAAGAGATCCGTATTTCTATTCCGGAAGTTAGTGTCTTGGGGTATGAAGATGCGGTAGACAAGATCGGTGAGATTGAGGAATTGGTTACCGCTACACTGGTACGGATGTCCAATGAAGTGAATGGTTTGATGCTGTTTATTTTCAAGCTTGATTTAGCCAATGCAGTGTTGGGAAAACTGATAGGAAAAAGCTATGAGTCTTTCGGAGATATGGATGAGATGGATTATTCTGCTTTGGAGGAGATCGGAAATATTATCATCTGTTCTTATGTCAACGCATTTACACAGTTGGTAGGTGTGGAGATTGATTTGTCGGTTCCAAGTTCTACAATGAACATGCTGGGTGGAATTTTGACAGTTCCCATTGCGGAATATGGGTATGTAACTGATAAGCTGATGTATATCAACGCTGAGTTTATTATGGAGGGAGAGAAACTTTCAGATGGATTGTTAATGCTCCCTGACATAGAATCACTGAATAATATTTTGGAGAAGTTAGGGGTTTCATGATGGCTGAAAAGGATTTAAAAGTAGGTATCGGCGATATGAAATTTACTAGGGGTAACAATATTATTATAACATATGCTCTTGGATCCTGTATAGGGATAACTTTCTATGACCCGGTTATTAAACTGGGCGGACTTTTACATATTATGCTGCCCTCCAGATCGGATGCAAATGATCCGAAAGTTTTTAAATATGCCGATACCGGAATTCGTGAAACAGTTCGCAAGCTTACTGCATTTGGTATGGTAAAGACCAGAACTGTGGTGAAGATTGCAGGCGGAGCAAAGATGTTTGAGATGAAGGGTGGTAGTTCAGATTTTGGAAACATCGGGCAAAGGAATGCGGCGATGGTGAAAAAGGTATTGATGGAAGAGAGGATGAGGATTACGGCGGAAGATACGGGCGGCAGTTATGCAAGGACGATGCTGCTGAATGTGGCAACCGGAGATGTGGTGATACGTACGGTAGGAAGACCGGAAAAACATCTGTGATAAAAGCTGCTGATAGGAGAGGAGAAGAAAAAAGTGGAAAAAGAGAAAGAGGGAATCCTTCTTGAGTCGGGCACAAATGAAATTGAGATTATGAAGTTTACGATTCAGGGAGAGTTTTATGGAATCAATGTGGCTAAGGTAAAAGAGATCATGATGGCTGAGAGAGTGAAAGCGATGCCCCATGCCCATCCTGCTGTAGAAGGTATTTTTAAACCAAGAGATATTCTGATTACAGTGATCGATCTGGGCTTTTATCTGACGAGCCAGTACCTTGAGCATAAGGCCAGGGATCTATTTATTGTAACCAGCTTTAATAAGATGACAGTAGCTTTCCGTGTTCAGAGTATTGAAGGCATCAGCCGTATTTCCTGGAAGGATATTCAGAAACCGGATAAGACACTGACTCACGGAGATGAGGGGGTAGCTACAGGTATCGCTCAATGTGCGGGAGAACTGGTAACGATCCTTGACTTTGAGAAGATTGTAGCGGAGATTGCACCTGAGACTTCTATTCAGATGTCTGAGGTGGAACGGATGGGTGACAGACCGATTTGTGATAGTCCGCTGGTAATCGCCGAGGACTCCATTCTTCTGCAGAAGATGATCGATGATGCCCTGCAGAGAGCCGGTTTTACGGAAGTAAAGAACTTTAATAATGGACGGGAAGCCTGGGATTATTTAAAGTCTATCCGCAATGATTCGGATCTTTATGAAAAAGTGAATCTGATTGTCACAGATATCGAGATGCCGGAGATGGACGGCCATCGTCTGACCAAGCTGGTGAAGGATGATCCGAAGCTGAAATTGATTCCGGTTGTCATCTTCTCCTCTCTGATTGACGATCAGATGAGGCTTAAGGGAGAGCAGCTTGGAGCGGATGAGCAGCTTACAAAACCTGAGATCGGGAATCTGGTTCACGTGATTGATAAGCTTTTGGAGCGTTTTAAGGAGAAGGTGGGACAGAACGAGGACGGCGGACAGGAGTAGGCTGCCTTGTCTGGTCTTGTGGAGAGAAGACAGTCATGGCAGTAGCAAAGCTGGAAAGTGGATTTGGACGTCGTAGCACCAGATAAGATAAAGAAGCAAATGCAGAAAGGGTTTGATGAAAGCTGTAACAGGGAAGGAGGGTCGTGTGATGAAGCGATGGAAAGAAAGAAGGCAGGCAGCAGTATGCCGGATGACAGGAGTCATGCTGACCCTTGGACTTGCCGTAAGCGGCAGCATTGGAACAGGAGTGATCCAGTCGGAAGCGGCGGAGTGGGGAAAATCAGAGAACGGCAAATACTGGATGTATTTTCTTGCCCCGGATGATCCGGTGATGGATGAGTGGGTTACAATTGACGGAAAGACTTATTATCTGGATTCCAAGGGGTATATGAAGACTGGATGGGTGACGGATAAGAGCAGTGGGAATAAGTACTATATGGGCGAAGATGGAGCCATGTGTATGAATATGTTTACTCCGGATGACCGCTATGTGGGTCCCTACGGAACACAGATTACTGCCTATGACACATACCGCAAGGCTGTAAAAAATGAATTGAAGAAATCCAACAGCAAGAAGAATTCTAAAAGTTCTAAAAACAATCAGACAGTACAGGGACAGCCTTGTTTTCTGTTGACGGATTTGAACAAAGACGGCTATCGTGATTTGATTGTGACAGATGCTTTGGAGAACGGCGGAAGTATTCTAAAGATTGCCGTATGGAATACGGATGAGGCGAAACTTCAGCTTTCGGCAGAGTTTGATGTGCCTGGCAATGGCGACAGGAATACCTTGTACCTGGATCCGAAGGGAGAAGGGGTATGGCTGGAGATTGTGCGCAGCGGAAGTGACATCAGCCTTTTTCAGATGAAATATGAAAGCGGTATGCTGGAAAGTAAATGGGAATTTAAAATGGAGACCGATGACTGGGGAGGTCCGTTGTATTATGTGAATAATGCTGAGGAAACTCGCTATTATTGGGACGAACTGATGGGTCAGGCCATGGAAGAACGGGGCAATGTTCCTTTGGCAGGGTATGTTCCGGCCACGGAGGAGAATATCAAAGCACAACTTGATGTGGTGTTAAGCCAGGACGAGTTGTGGCAGCTGTGGGAATAGGAAGACCGGAGGGATATCTGTGGACAGAGAGAAAATCGTTGTAATTGATTTTGGCGGACAGTATAATCAATTGGTAGCACGCCGAGTCCGGGAATGTCATGTGTATTGTGAAATTTATTCTTATCGGACAGACCTGGAACAGATCAAGGCTATGAAACCAAAGGGGATCATCTTAACAGGGGGCCCTAATAGCTGCTATGAGGAAGGTGCGGCTACCTGTGAGAAAGAACTATTTGAGATAGGGGTTCCGGTTTTGGGGTTATGTTATGGCGCACAGCTGATGATGCAGATTCTGGGAGGCCATGTATGTAAAGCACCGGTTCGTGAGTATGGTAAAATTGAAGTTACCGTGGATCAGACAAGTAAATTGTTCGAGAATGTGTCTGAGAAAACTATTTGCTGGATGAGTCACAATGATTATATCGAAGAGAAAGCACCTGGTTTCCGAGTGATTGCTCATACCCGGGATTGCCCGACAGCGGCGGCGCAGTGGGATGAGAAAGGATTGTATGCAATCCAGTTCCATCCCGAGGTTCTGCATACGGTAGAAGGTTTTAAGATGTTGCATAATTTTGTCTACAGGATATGCGGCTGTGTCGGAGATTGGAAAATGGATGCGTTTGTGGAGACGAGCATCAGGACGCTTCGGGAAAAGGTGGGAAAAGGAAAGGTTCTGTGTGCTCTGTCTGGCGGAGTGGATTCTTCTGTAGCGGCAGTTATGCTGTCCAAGGCCGTAGGTGGGCAGCTGACATGTGTATTTGTAGACCATGGACTGCTGCGCAAGAATGAAGGGGATGAGGTGGAGGAAGTGTTTGGACCATCCGGTCCATATGATTTGAATTTCATCCGCGTCAATGCCCAGGATAGATTTTATTCGAAATTGAAAGGTGTGGAAGAGCCGGAGAATAAACGAAAGATTATTGGTGAAGAATTCATTCGGGTTTTTGAAGAGGAAGCGAAGAAGATTGGTGCTGTAGATTTCCTGGTTCAGGGAACCATTTACCCGGATGTGGTGGAGAGCGGCCTGGGCGGGGAGTCTGCTGTGATAAAATCTCATCACAATGTAGGCGGACTTCCGGACTATGTGGATTTTAAGGAAATTATCGAGCCGCTTCGGGAACTGTTTAAAGACGAAGTACGTCAGGTGGGATTGGAACTTGGAATTTCGGAAAAACTGGTAAACCGCCAGCCATTTCCAGGCCCGGGACTGGGGATACGAATCATTGGGGAGGTGACTCCCAAGAAGGTAAGGATGGTGCAGGAGGCGGATGCCATCTACCGAGAGGAGATAGCGAAAGCCGGACTTGACAAAACTATTGGACAGTATTTTGCTGCATTGACGAATATGCGGTCTGTGGGAGTCATGGGGGATGAGAGAACCTATGACTATGCGGTGGCATTGCGGGCGGTGAATACGGTTGATTTTATGACGGCGGAGATTGCGGAGATTCCCTTTGAAGTGTTGTCTAAGGTGATGAATCGGATTATTAATGAGGTGAAGGGGATTAATCGGGTGTTCTATGATATTACGTCTAAGCCGCCAGGGACGATTGAGTTCGAATGAGCGAAAAACAGCGGGAAGCCAGTATTTATGCGGCTTCCCGTTTGCTGTGCTTGCAAAATGCTTGCAGTTTTTCCTTGTCACATCATGGTTATAAATGGTACAATGTTCATACGGAAACAAACAATTTGTATGATGATATATAGAGCCAAGAAAACAATCCAAAGCCGGATGCAATAAATATACGAAGGAGGCATGAGAATGGGTAACTTTACTTTTCTTGAGGATAGATGGAGCGATTTAGCAAAGCTGGGCGATCTGTCTGAAAAATACGTTTACTCAGATCCGAATACATCCATTATCAAACAGGGAATGTTAGCAGAAGTCATGGTAAAGTATATGCTTGCCTATGACGGGATCAAAGAACCGGATTATGACAATACCCATGCCAATCGTATTCGACTGTTAAAGAAAAATGACCTATTGCCGCATGAGATTAATAATACATTGTATATTTTGCGGAAAGACCGTAATAATGCAGCTCATAACGGAACGGACGAGGGCGAAAAGGCATTAAATAATCTACCGCTGTTGTATGAACTCTGCATATGGTATATGCAGACCTATGGGGATTACAGTTACAGTCCTGCGGAGTATGTTCAGCCGGAGGATATTACGGTTAGTCTGGATGAATTGGAAAAGGAAAACCGGGAGCTGGAGGAACGTAATAAAGCATTACTCATTGAATTGCAGCAGATTCAGAAGGCTGGAAAATCGGACAGTGCAAGAAGGGCAATTGCTTACAAAAAAGCGATGAAAGTAAAACTTTCCGAGGCACAGACGAGAGAATTGATTGATGAGCAGCTCCGCAAAGTTGGATGGGATGCGGATACGGGGGCAATCCGTTACTCCAAAGGGATTCGGCCAGCCAAAGGCAGGAATCTTGCAATTGCGGAGTGGCCGACCGATTCCGCAACAGGTCATGGAGGGTATGCGGATTATGCACTCTTTATTGGCGAAAAAATGGTTGGGATTATTGAGGCGAAGAAAAAACATACGAATGTTTCTTCCGTATTGGATGGTCAGTGTAAAGAGTATGCAAGGAGGATTAAGGCAGAGCATGAAAAATATTTGCTGAAGCAGTATGGGGAGTATAAGGTTCCGTTCCTGTTTGCTACGAATGGCAGGGATTATATCAAACAGTATGAAGAAATGTCTGGCATTTGGTTTTTAGATACCAGACAGCAGTTTAATGCTTCAAAGGCTCTGGCAGGATGGCCAAGCCCGGAGGGGTTGGAACAGGATTTGGAAAGGGATATAGCGGAAGCAGATCGAAAACTTGCAGCTACAGGGTATGAGATATTAGAAGATTCCAACGGATTGGGGCTGCGTTACTATCAGATCGAAGCGGTTAAGGCAGCCGAGAAAGCCATTGCGGAACATAAAAATACGGTGCTGCTTGCCATGGCAACGGGAACCGGAAAGACAAGAACGGTTCTTGGCATGATTTACCGCTTTTTGTCTGCGAAACGGTTTAAAAGAATTCTATATCTGGTTGACAGAACAGCCCTTGGAGACCAGACAATGGATACCTTCAAAGAGGTAAAGCTGGAAGATTTAAAAACGCTGAATCAATTATATGATATCAAAGACCTCGGGGAAAAGGAATTTGAAAAGGATACTCGTGTCCACATTGCAACGGTTCAGAGTCTGGTAAAACGTATTCTTTACAATGAAACGGATGTCAGTATAGGAGTGTCGGACTACGATTGCATTATCGTGGATGAAGCACACCGAGGATATATTCTGGATAAGGAAATGGGCGAAGATGAAGTGCTTTATCGTAATCAGGATGATTTTCGCAGCAAATACCGGGCGGTCATTGATTATTTTGATGCGGTTAAGATTGCCCTTACCGCCACCCCTGCTCTTCATACAACACAAATCTTTGGAAAGCCGGTATATTCCTATGATTACCGGACAGCCGTAGTGGATGGCTATCTGGTAGACCACGATGCACCCCATATTATCAGGACGAAGCTTAGCGAGGAAGGGATTGTCTTTGAGGCAGGGAGCACTGCTCCTATCTATGATCCTGTGACCAATACGGTTACCAATAGTGATGAGTTGGAAGACGATTTGAAGTTTGAGATAGAGGATTTTAACAGAAAGGTAGTCACAAAAGGCTTTAATGAAACCGTTTTAGCTGAGATGGCCAAGGACATTGATCCAAATGAAAAGGGAAAAACCCTTATTTTCGCAGTGGATGATGCCCATGCGGATATGATTACAAAGATTTTGAAAGATTATTATTCCGAGCAGGGAATTAGCGAAGAAGCCGTTATGAAGATTACCGGTTCCATAGAAAATGGCAATCCGGTAAAAATTAAAGAAGCAATCCGGCGGTTTAAGAATGAAACATTTCCAAACATTGTTGTAACCGTTGATTTACTGACCACAGGCATTGATGTGGAGGAGATCGTCAATCTGGTATTTCTGCGGAGAATCCGTTCTCGTATTCTTTTTGAGCAGATGCTTGGACGTGCCACCAGACTATGTCTGGGGATTGGGAAAACACATTTTGAAATCTATGATGCCGTTGGGGTATATCAGGCGTTAGAACCAATGTCTACGATGAAACCAGTTGTGGTCAATCCAAAGGAAACTTTTGAAGATTTAATAGATGGTATCGACAATCTGGAAAGCGACAGGGCAAGAGGGAATCAGATAGACATTATTATTGCAAAAATTTTGCGAAACAAAAATAAAATGCCAGAGGAATACAGGGAGCAATTTAAGTCTCTGTCAGGAGGGGAATCACCGGAAAGCTTTGCAGATACAATCCGCAATATGCCAACAGATCAGGCAGTGGAAACTGTGAAAAAGTGTCGGGATGCATTTGCTTATGTGAGGGGGATTCCGCAGGAAAGACCGAAGTTTATCAGTGATGCAAAGGACGAGATAAGCAGCCACGAAAGAGGTTATGGTGATGCTGCAAAACCCGAAGATTATCTGAGGGAGTTCCATGCTTTTATTGACAGCAATATCAATAAGATTGCTGCATTGAATATCGTAGCGACCAGACCGAAAGAATTGACCAGACAGTCATTAAGAGAACTGAAATTGATTCTTGACCGGAATCATTTCAGCGAGACTATGCTTCAGACAGCGTGGAAGCAGATGACGAATGAAGATATTGCCGCAGATATTATCAGCTTTATCCGTCAGAAAAGCATTGGAGATGCCTTAGTCAGCAAGGAGGAACGGATTCATTCTGCGATTATGAAGACAAAGGAGGCACATCCGGAGTTAAGCAAGGTACAGCTTAATTGGCTGGAACGGATAGAAGCCTATTTGTTGAAAGAAGCTGTGCTGAATAAGGAGACTTTTGAGGCACCGCAGTTTAAAATTAAAGGCGGTTATGCAGCGGTTGATAAAGCATTTGGAAATAAACTGGATGCAATTATTGATGAAATCAATAGCTATATGTATACCGCATAAAAGTGTGAGAAGATGTTCTAAAATCGACAAAGCATTATGAAGGCTTTGCCGAAGAACATCTAAGTTTCACACTGGAAAAATGCTAACGCATTTTTCGGTTAATACAAGAGCCGATGAAAGCGGCATGGAGGATGACTATGACAAATGCAGAAATTGTATCAAAGTTATGGAATCTTTGTAATGTACTTCGTGATGATGGAATCACCTATCATCAGTATGTGACGGAGCTGACCTATATTTTGTTTTTGAAAATGGCAAAGGAAACAGGTTCGGAAAAGAATATTCCGGAAGATTACCGTTGGGATGCATTAAAAATTAAAGAGGGTATGGAGTTAAAGCGTTTTTATGAAGAACTGCTCAGGGAACTTGGAGAAAACTGTAGTGGACGTGTGCAGGAAATTTACCAAGGGGCAAGAAGCAATATAGAGGAGCCGGCAAATTTAAAGAAAATCATTACGAACATTGATGAACTGGACTGGTATTCGGCAAAAGAGGAAGGTCTGGGGAATCTGTACGAGGGCTTGTTGGAGAAGAACGCAAACGAAAAGAAGTCCGGAGCGGGACAGTATTTTACGCCGAGGGTGCTCATAGATGTGATGACAGAACTGATTGCACCACAGCCGGGTGAACGGTGCAACGACCCGGCATGTGGTACGTTTGGCTTTATGATTGCGGCTGACCGTTATGTAAAAGAGCATACCAACGACTGGATGGACTTAACAGAGGAAGAAGCGGCATTTGAGCAGAAGGAGGCATTTACCGGAGCAGAGCTGGTGCATGAAACACATCGGCTTGCACTAATGAATGCAATGCTTCACGATATAGAAGGGAAAATTTATCTATGTGATACACTATCCAATCAAGGGAAGGTAATGCATGGATTTGATGTGGTACTTACTAATCCACCATTTGGAACTAAGAAAGGCGGTGAGCGGGCAAATCGGGATGACTTTACCTATCAGACAAGCAATAAGCAGCTTAATTTCTTACAGCATATATACCGTTCTTTGAAAGCAGACGGTAAGGCAAGGGCAGCAGTTGTACTGCCTGACAATGTATTGTTTGCAGACGGTGAAGGCGAGAGGATTCGTGCTGACCTTATGGATAAATGTAATCTTTATACGGTGCTTCGCCTGCCGACAGGTATTTTCTATGCACAGGGAGTCAAGACAAACGTACTGTTTTTTAGAAGAGGAACGACTGACCACAATAATACAGAGGAAGTATGGTTTTATGACCTCAGAACCAATATGCCATCTTTTGGCAAGACAAATCCGCTGAAATATGAGCATTTCAAGGACTTTATAGCGGCATATACCGCAAAAGACCGTCATGCGGTAGAGGATGAAAGATGGAATGTTTTTACCAGGGAGGAATTGGGAAATACCTTGGATAAAGGCTTGATTCGGGATGATTCTGTGCTGGATTATGAGGATTTGCCAGATCCGATTGAAAGTGGGGAGGAATGTATTTCCCAGTTGGAGGAAGCAGTGGATTTGTTAAAGAGCGTGGTAAAGGAGTTAAAGTCTCTGGAAAGTACAGAGGTGTAGCATGGCGAGAGGAAAGAAGAAAGAGGAATTGACCTTAGAGGAGAAGCTGGAGCGGGCGTTGGTGCCGGTGGAGGAGCAGCCGTATGAAGTGCCGGAGAATTGGTGCTGGACTATAGTGGGAAATCTGGTAGACTTACATAGAGGAGTTTCATATAAAAAGAATGAAAGTCATTTAGTTAAATGTAAAAATGACTGTTTGGTAATGCGTGGTGGTAATATTTTGGAGGGGGCTATTGATATTGAGGCAGAAAATATATATGTAGATAAATCTTTAGTTAAGTTTGAACAATATATACAAGAAAATGATATTATTATTGTATCGTCAACGGGTAGCAAGAAAGTAATTGGAAGAGCAGGAATATCATTTGCTAATTATTCAGATGTGTCATTTGGAGCATTCCTGATGTTAGTCAGACCCAAACAAAAGCTCTGTAAAAGATATGTAGATTATTATTTTCAATCTCAAATTTACAGAGAAAGAATACGTCTTTTGGCGAGTGGGGTAAATATAAATAACATAAGAGCAGAATATATTATGAAATCTCCGATACCTTTACCACCATTACAAGAGCAGCAACGTATTGTAGAGCGAATAGAGAACTTATTTGCTAAATTGGATGAAGTGAAAGAGAAGTTAGAAGATTCTTTAAGGATTTGTAATGAAAGACGAAATTCTATTTTGCAAAAAGCATATTCAGGAATATTGACAGAGAAATGGAGACGGAATCATTTAAACATAAAAAATTGTGTAATAGATAACATTGAAAAGTATTCGTTGAATTTATCAAAGAGAGAAAAAAAATTCATAGAAGATGGTCAAAGCAAACTTAATGAAATAACAATGAGTTCTAATGTCTGTTGGTATCAGGGGAATATAGGTGCAGTTTCGATTGTTACAAATGGCAGTACTCCATCAAGAAAATGTGATAATTTTTGGAATGGCGATATTCCATGGGTTAGTTCAGGAGAGGTAAGAAACAATGTTATTGCATACACAGAAGAACGAATTACGCAGGAGGGATATGATAATTCATCTGTGAAATTACTTCCAATAGGTACAGTATTAATTGCGATGATTGGGGAGGGAAAGACAAGAGGACAGAGTGCCATTCTGAATATTGAGGCAACTACTAACCAAAATATTGCCGCAATTGTTATAGAACATGGACAGATAAATTCTAAGTTCCTTTGGTACTGGCTACAAAAACAGTATAAGAGGAATAGAGAAAAGGGAGTTGGCTCAGGTCCTCAAGCGTTAAATTGCCAGCGGGTAAGAGAATTGGATTTTATTATCCCGCCATTGGAGGAACAAAATGAGATTGTTAAGATAATAGATAATTTAATGAATAAGGAAAATTCTATTATTGATTCAATTGAAACTACTTTGGAGAATGTTGAAGGTATAAGAAAATCAATTCTTGCTAACGCATTCCGGGGGGAATTAGGAACAAATGATTCAGATGAAATGTCCGCAATCGAATTACTTAAAACAATACTTGTAGAAACATAGCATGGAGGTGTATGTATGCCAAAAAGTTCATTGGAAAAAGCATTAGAAAAATATCAAAAAGAGGCAGCTAAGAATGTCAAGAAAAAAATCCAAGCAGATAAAAGATTAGCGGATAAACAGCGAAGGGAAGCTAATAGACAGGCTCAAATAGATGCAAGAAGAGAGAGGGCAGCTTCCATCGTAAATGGGCAGCCAACTGTCGGCGGACTGAAAATTATTGATTCCACAGCAGAAGAGTTAGTAGCTAATATTTGTGATGGTTATAAAAGGAATGATTTTAAACTGACAAATAATGATATTAGAATTCCTGAGTATTTGGAACGTGATTTGCAATTTGAGTTTGAAAAACTTAAACAGTATGGTTTGATTTCGCAGTATGCTTACTACATATCTGGTATCTGGGAAATAAGTATTCTGCCAAGTATATTATCATATTTTCAAGATAAGGAGAACGCAATGAATCAAGAACAAAAAACAAGCAGTTATACAAATATTTTTAATGGAGATGTATCCGATATTCAGATTCAACAAGGAACAAAAAATTCTACACAAACCAAGAATGTAAATAATGAATTTGATTATGATGCAGTAGGAAAAATTATTGAACAAATAAGGAAATATGATGGAATGTTGGATTCGGAATTTGGAGAGAGTGCAAGTGAATTGAGAGAAAAAATGGAAGAAATCTTAGTGTTAGTCCAAAGACAAGAGAATCCTAGCAAAATACAAGTTTTGTTAGCAGATATAAAAAATCTTGCCATGGGTGTAGGGGGAAGTCTTATTGCGTCTGGAATTTTGAGTCTATTATAAAAAATAATAAAGCAGGAGATAAGTATGGGCGGTATAGTGTTGGAATTACAAAAGGAAGCATTGGATGAAAATATTTCTATAGAATCTTTGCTTAGAAAAGCTTATTTAGTGGCAAAAAAGCTGAAACTTAAAGATTTAGAAGAGTGGATAAATCAAGAACAAAATGGATATGAAAATCATCTGCCAGAGTATCGCAATGTTAGAGGGGAAATAAAAGCTTGGAATCCGTATAATGGTTGGATACCAATGATTTTATCAGCAGATATAGCAGATGAAGTTTCATGTATACCGTTGGGACTTTCTATCTCTGCAATATCGGATTCATATAATTCGAGTGACGGCTCAGTGTGTTTAACGGTAAATGCTGCTTTGACAGAGTTTTTTAACAATTCAACAGATTTTATGCCGACAAAATATGCATTTTTTGTTTCTAAAAGTGAAATGTATAGAATTATGAGTACGGTTAGAAATAAGATATTGGATTGGGCATTATTGCTTGAAGAGAATGAGATATTGGGAGAAAATATGACCTTTACTGAAAAAGAAAGAGAGATTGCATCAAGCACACAGGTTATAAATAATTATACAAATAATTTTTATGCTGATGTAAAGGATATTGGCATTCAACAAGGTAATGATGAGTAAAAAGTATTTAGTTAAAAATTACAAGAAACCAGTATTAAGGTGGATTCCCATAGTTCTTGTTAGAAAGCTTAATTGTAATGTAATATATACGAAAGAAAAATAGCTTATAGGTTTCTCTGCTTACAGAAGTTTATTGATAGTATGGATTTTGAAATGGATTCGTGTATGTAATTAGTGCGTTTTTTATTAAATTTTGACATCTTGCTTCCTCATTAATAAAACACTGTTCACAATTTTTAAGATAGGGACTGGGAAAAGGACAGGTAGGGCAGGTTAGCACAGGTGTCATATTATTATTGAATATTTTAAGCATCAATTTATATGCAGCGGTCAATGTATAGAGATTCGCATTTAACAAATTCCTTAAAATATCTAATTTTTTATCATAGTCATTGTAATTTAAAATACTTATAAAAACATTTGGATGAGTATATTTATTAGTTTTTGATGAAATAGTCAATAAATCTATAGGAATACTTTCATTGTACATTTGGGTTGCTATTTTATATTTTTTTGGAATATTACATGATCCATGGAGTATGGAATTGTATTTTGGATCATATTGATTATTCCGGTTATTGCAATGTTCCATTACTGTTAGATAATCTGGATCATTACTGAGATTTACCAAATCAAGAAAAGCTTCGATAGAATGGCGAGTATTTCGTTGAAGGACGGAAAAACCTAGACATTCTAAATCGATATCGGCATTGTATAACGAAAAGTAGTTTGCAGAAAAATCTTCTTTGATATAGAAAAAAAGCATATATTCTTTTGTCCCTAGAATGGTAGAGTTCATATTTATTAATGTTTGCATTGAAGAATTAATATAGCCCAAAATATTATTATTGTTATAAAAATCTCGATTCAAAAATTGCATATTCAGTCTCTCTTTCAAAAAAATTTGTTTAATTATATAGCGGAGTATTGTATACATCAAGAAAAATTAAACAGGATGGAAATAATGCCTATAATAAGTGCTACATATGAAATATGTTCTTTTTTCCTTTTCAAGTTTATGGAAAAAGGAGATATTATACATACTCTTCTATCGGCACTCGAAACATCCGCATGACATCCTCGATCTCCATCCTATAAGCCTCTTCATCAAAGACCGGAGCTGCCTTTTCCTCTTGCAGTTTTTCATA
>CAJUPP010000037.1 GCA_910588325.1 uncultured Hungatella sp. | reverse complement strand
TTCACCATTAGTATAACAGATTTTTGAAGACTTGGCCAAAAGACTTATTGAAGATTTTTCAAATATTCAGTGGACATTTTCTAAAAATCGTGTATAATGATTTTAAAGACCTATTCTATTTCGACAGAATTCTTTTTTTACACTTAATAAGTGTTTTTGGCCGACGAGGCCCCATAAGAAAGGATACTTTGACCGACGAGGTCTCTCTGGACAGCCAGAGCAGGGTATGGTTAGCGCCATATCCTTTTTTATACTCAAAAAGGAGTTACCATATTGAAAGAATATCTAAAAGCACAAAACAAGACAAATGAGGCAATCCTTGGAAACACATACAGTTCTGATGAGCTTGACCGCTTTTCCAAATCAGATTACCGATGGGCAGACAACAGAACCAGGTCCTTCCGGCACAACAAAGTAAAGAAAGGCGAAATATACCAATTCGAGTTTGGCAAAAACTTTATTCCCGAAATGTCCTATGAACACAGAGGACTAGTAATCGGCGTAAAGCAGAAACTGCTCTATGTTCTCCCGATTTTTTCCTACGACCCACATAAACATCCAGATATCTACCACCCCATTGATTACCCAGATTCCAAAAGCGATATGTTTCTTCTTAAAAGCAGCAAATTCTCATTCATCATCCATGATTCCCTGCTAAAGCTGAATGATATCCGGACTGTCAGCGTCAACAGGATACTTTACCAGCATAACGGACAAATCCCACCATCATCCAATACATACAAACAAATAGAAACATTGGTACTCCAAAAATACCTTCCAGGCTTTTATTACGATTTTCAACAAAATATCCAGGCCACCACCTCTCCCTTGTGATAAAATTACATACATATAAGCTTTCAAAAACCCAAAACCGGAGGCCCCCATGCTGGACAAACAAAAAGTCGGAAAAGCCATATCCGAACAGAAAAAACAAAAAGGAATGATCCAGAAACAGCTGGCAGACCTGCCTGCTCCATGTCTCCTACCAGGCCGGCTTCACAGACAAAATACTTGAGACAGTATCCATGAATTTTATAGTCCTTATTTTGGGCCTGCTTTTGTGGAGATTCGGCATTATCCGGTACAATATAGAAGGCAGAATCGGCGCAGGAAAAGCAGAAAGGCTGGTATATTCAAAAGCAATGCGTCAGCTCCATGGCCCTTATCATAAACGTCCTCTTTGCCCGCCCGATGAAAACAACCCACAAATGCCTGTCCCGCAAAAACAGCATCATGCTTGAAAAACTTACCAATCTGTTAGCCGGCATGGAGCTGGTAAAAATCTTCCCTGTCGGCCCCAGACTGTCAAAAGAATATAAGGCTGCCGGAGAAGAATACTTCCATATCCGGAAAAAAGCCAATCAGCTGACCGCAGGGCTGGAATGCGTAAACTGTTTCATTGACTTAACAGGAGCTTTGGCCTTTCTTGGACTAGTATAACTCGATTTAGAAGAAGAGCCCCCACAGTGGGACTTCCAGCCATATACAGCCACGGAACAGCCAGCCCATGCCAGCCAGGACAGTATCCTGTCCCTGCAGAATGTCTGTTTTTCCTACAGAGACCAGCAAAAAATACTGGACCATGTTTCAATGGAAATAAAGCGGGGAAGCTTCACAGCAGTCACAGGCGAATCCGGCTGCGGAAAAAGCACCCTTACCCTGAAAGAAATCCGAGAACAGATTTCCTATGTTCCTCAGGAACCCTACCTCTACGAAACCACCGTTGCCGAAAATATCGCATACGGCAGATACGGCTCAAGCCGGGAAGATGTCATCGCGGCAGCAAAAGCCGCCAATGCCCATGACTTTATCATCAAACTCCCCCATGGATATGACACCATTTCAGGCCCCCGGGGCAATACCCGGTCCGATGGCCAGAGGCAGCGCATCGCCATTGCCCGGGCCATTATACGGAACACTCCAATCATTATCCTGGACGAGGCCACCTCCGCCCTTGACAATGAATCCGAGGCCCTTGTGCAGGAGGCTGTCAAAGCCCTGAAAGGAGAACGCACCATCCTGATGATAGCCCACCGGTCCAGCAGTATTGCATCAGCCGATGCCGTGATTCAATTTAGCCTTTCTCGCGCTGTATGATTCAAAGAATGAAGTGGAAATGCAGGTCGAAATATGGTATGATAAATTTCGGAAAAAAATAGTATTATGCAAGATGGCCTTTGCTCTTTTAAAACAAGGAGGTATTTTATGTATCAGAACCCTATTTTGTACGCAGATTATTCCGATCCTGATGTGGTACGGGTTGGCGAAGATTATTACATGGTAGCATCCTCTTTTACTTACCTGCCTGGAATTCCGCTTCTGCATTCCAAGGATCTGGTGCACTGGGAGATTATCAATCATTGTGTTCCTGCCCTTCCGTTTGAAAAATACAACCGGCCTTCCCATGGTTCCGGTACCTGGGCGCCCTCTATCCGGTACCACGACGGAATGTTTTATGTATTCGTTCCGCTGGTTGATGAAGGCATTTTAGTGGCACGCTCTGCTGACCCCTACGGCAGGTTTGAGCTGAATATGCTCTGCAGCTCTAAGGGATGGATTGATTCCTGTCCCTTCTGGGATGAGGACGGCAAAGCCTATATGGTGTTCGCCTATGCCAACAGCCGTTGCGGTATGAAGCACCGCCTGGCTTTGGTGGAAATGGATCCCCTGTGCAATTGCTTGATCGGTGAACCCAAGGTGATTTTTGACGGCAAGCAGATTGCTCCCACCACCGAAGGTCCCAAGATGTATAAATATAACGGATACTATTATATTCTTATGCCTTCCGGCGGCGTGGCTACAGGCTGGCAGTCAGCTCTCCGCTCCCGCCATGTGGAAGGCCCCTATGAATATAAAATAGTCATGCATCAGGGATGTACTAAAGTAAACGGCCCTCACCAGGGCGGCTGGGTGGACACACCTGACGGCAGACACTGGTTTATTCATTTTCAGGATGTCATTGAGTTAGGACGAATCATCCATTTGCAGCCCTTGTGCTTTATCAATGACTGGCCTTTTATCGGTTCGGATTTGGACGGAGACGGTATCGGAGAACCAGTGGCAGAGTGGGACATGCCGGTAGAGAATCAGCCTGCCTACGAGATTGCACAGTCCGATACATTTAACAGCGAGAAGCTGGGGCTGCAGTGGCAGTGGCAGGCTAACCCCAGGGAAAGCTTCTATTCTTTAAAGAGCCCTAACGGTATTCGTTTAAACTGCCTGCACAATGATGCCCGGGAGAACCTTTTGTGGTACGCCCCAAATGTAATGACTCAGATTCCTCAGCATCCGGCCCTGACGGCAGTGGCGAAGGTACATTTGGAATATAAGGAAACAGGGGATATGGCGTCTCTGGGCATGGTGGGACATACCTATGCCTACCTGGGTCTGAAAAAGACAGAAGAAGGGCAGGGGCTGGCTCTGTATATTGGCAGCGTCCTGGACAAAGAGTTTGATGGGAAGGCAGAAGAGAGGCTGGCTGCATTCTGTCCTTATGATGGGGAGACCGTATATCTGCGGATGGAGCTGTGCAAAGAAAAAACCTATCAGTTTTCCTGGTCCTGTGACGGCATCCGCTATCACCTCATCGGAGAGCCGGTGGCACTGGAGCGCGCTACCTGGACCGGCGCCAAGTTGTGTCTGTGGGGCTGCAACCGTGACAACATTGTTTCCGAGGGATATGGAGAGTTTGAGTTTATTCATATCGAAGGCAAATATTCCTGACATTTTTTCTGGAAAGAATCAGAAATCTCTTGACAAGCCTGTATTCATTCAGTAGAATGAAGTTGCAAGTTAAAATTGAAAAGTACGTAATTATCCCTTATTCAGAGTGATGGAGATACAAAGGATCTGTGAAGTCACGGCAACCCCGGACCGTTTGGTATGCGTCAGCCGCATCCGGCGAGGAAGGAAGGTGCCAACCTGAGCGAGAAATCGAACGATAAGAGGATTTGGTTGCATGATATCAAGTCCGCAGTTCGCTACGGACTTTTCTTTTGGCCTGATACCCATTATTCAACGCATTTATTACAAGAGGAGGAATATTTATGGAGAAATTACTGTTTACTTCAGAATCCGTAACCGAAGGCCATCCCGATAAGATGTGCGACCAGATTTCCGATGCTATCCTGGATGCCATGTTAGAACAGGATCCCATGAGCCGTGTTGCCTGTGAGACTGCTACCACCACAGGAATCGTCATGGTTATGGGCGAGATCACCACCAAGGCTTATGTGGATATCCAGAAGATTGTCCGCGACACCATCCGTGAAATCGGCTATGACAAGGCAGAGTATGGATTTGACTGCAATACCTGCGGCGTCATCGCTGCTATCGACGAGCAGTCCGCCGATATCGCCTTGGGCGTAGATAAAGCGCTGGAAGCCAAAGAGAACAAGATGAGCGATGCAGAGATTGCTGCCATCGGAGCAGGCGACCAGGGTATGATGTTTGGCTACGCCAGCAATGAGACCGAAGAATACATGCCGTATCCCATTGCCCTTGCACACAAGCTGGCGCTGCAGCTTACCAAGGTCCGCAAAGATGGCACTCTATCCTATCTGCGTCCTGACGGCAAGACCCAGGTAACAGTAGAATATGACGAGGCCGGCAAACCTGTCCGTCTGGATGCCGTAGTACTTTCTACCCAGCATGATGATGACGTAAGCCAGGAGCAGATACATAAAGATATCAAACAGTACGTTTTCGATCCGATTCTGCCAAAGGAGATGGTAGATGAGGATACCAAATTCTTCGTGAATCCTACCGGTCGTTTCGTTATCGGCGGCCCTCACGGTGACAGCGGACTTACAGGACGTAAGATCATTGTAGATACTTACGGCGGATATGCCCGTCACGGCGGCGGTGCTTTCTCCGGTAAAGACTGCACCAAGGTAGACCGCTCCGCAGCATACGCAGCCAGATATGTGGCTAAAAATATCGTTGCTGCCGGTTTAGCCGACAAGTGCGAGATCCAGCTGTCCTATGCCATCGGCGTAGCCCATCCCACATCCATCATGGTAGATACCTTCGGAACCGGAAAATTGTCCAATGAAAAGCTGGTTGGAATCATCCGTGAAAACTTTGACTTAAGGCCGGCCGGCATCATCAAAATGCTGGATTTAAGACGCCCGATCTACAAACAGACCGCAGCTTACGGACACTTCGGAAGAACGGATCTTGATCTTCCGTGGGAGAAGCTGGATAAAGCAGAGCTTCTGAAATCATATCTGTAAGCGGATTTTCCAGAACATAAATAAACGGCAGTCCCATCTTTCTTTTTTGTAAAAGATGGGGCTGCCGTCTTTCTTTCGTGGTTCTCTTTACTCAATCTTCCCAATACTCGGAAAATACCGGAACAACACCTTTGCAACCATCTTGTCCTCACTGATATAGCTGTATCTCCAAAATCTGGCATCGGCAGAATAGTTGCGATTATCTCCCATCATAAAGTAATGGCCTTCCGGAACTTCATAGTGCAGCTCCGCAGGCGTATCCATCGGCTCCGGCAGATAAGGTTCCTCCAAAGGAATCTCCGAATTGTTCAGATAGACATGGCCGTCTTTGATATCAATAATATCCCCCGGCATACCGATTACCCGTTTTACATAGTAAACGGTACTGTTCTTTTTATCCTCTCTGCCGCACACCGGACATACCCCCTCTGGAGTCTCCTGATAAGAAATCCCGCATTCTTTGCAGTCATAACCAAACACAAAAATTGCCACATCATTGCGCTTAGGTTCTCCAAACCGATAAGATAAACGAGAACCAATCACCCGGCTGCCAGTCATAATCGTATTCTCCATAGAAGAACTGGGAACCCGGCTGTTAGCAATGATAAATGTATTCAATACAAATGCGATGACAGCAGCCACCACAATAATCTGTATCCAGCTGATAATCTCCTCTTTCCAGTTAATCGGCTTTTTCTCTTCCTCTTTCCCCCGTTTATTGGAATCCTGCTTTTTCATAAAATTATCATAACCTTC
Organism: uncultured Hungatella sp.; assembly: GCA_910588325.1. Taxonomy (GTDB): domain Bacteria; phylum Bacillota; class Clostridia; order Lachnospirales; family Lachnospiraceae; genus UBA3402. The sequence goes on along the minus strand of CAJUPP010000037.1, from coordinate 29,076 downwards.
TTTCCGCCTCATATATCGAATTGTATCCCTGAAATCTCTTTGCACATAATTTATGAGTTCCCAGGAATCCTTATTAGTGTAAAGGAGTTTCCATGATTCTGCAAGGGATTTTAGAAAAAGGTAAGAAAATTTTCAGATGAAGGATACCACCGGACATGGTATAATCTTACTATCACCAGGAGGTATCCCCGCAAATGAAAAAACATATCCCTGCCGTCGTTGGCGCCGTTCTCTTTACTTTAGCAGGCCTTTTGCAGCTGGCTGCCAGAAATTTTTCCGGATTTGCAGAATGGTATGCCATTACCATCTATCCATGTATCGTAGGAATCTATGGTAGATTCTTAAGTATTCTTCCCTTTTCTGTAGTGGAACTGGGAATCTATATTCTTGTCACAGGTTCCATCTTGTATATAGTACGCCATTATAAACAATGGCAAAAGCTTCTGGGAGCCGTTTTCTCCTTCCTTGGCCTTATTGCCTTTCTCTTTACCGTAAACTGCGGAATCAACTATTACCGCAGACCTTTTTCCAGTTATCTGAACCTGGATGTGCGTGAATCATCTGTGGATGAGCTGGAAGAACTATGTTCCTATCTGGTGGATCGGATTAACGAGACCGCCGATGATTTTGGGCAGCCTGGGCTGACAGCACAGCCAACCCTTGCCAGGCAGGGACAGGAATCCATGGAAAATCTGGGGACAGAATACCCTCAGCTATCCGGCTATTATCCACGGCCAAAGCCGGTTCTGATTTCCTGGATTCTGGCTGTTCAACAGCTGTGCGGAATCTATTCTCCATTTACTGTGGAGGCAAACTATAACTGGCAGATGACTGGATATAATATCCCTCACACACTTTGCCATGAACTTTCTCATCTGAAGGGCTTTATGCGGGAAGATGAAGCCAACTTTATCGGTTATCTGGCCTGCATCCATTCTGAAGAAGCCTTCTTCCAATACAGCGGTTATCTGATGGGCTGGGTTCATGCAGGCAACGCCCTGGCCGCTCAGGACAGAGAGCGTTTTATGGAGCTTCGCAATCAGCTGGCACCGCAGGCCATAGAAGATCTGCAGGCTAATAATGCTTATTGGAATCAGTATGAAGGCAAAGTAGCAGAGGTGGCCAACCAGATCAATGATACCTATCTAAAGCTTAACGATCAGACCGATGGTGTGAAAAGCTACGGCAGAGTCGTGGATCTGATGCTGGCATATTATCGGGAACAGCACTAGACTGTTCCCTTTAATGCGCCACTTCCATCCTGACGCTCTTCCCTTTTATCTTTGCATTTTTCATGGCCTTCATCACGGCTCTGGCGTCATCGCCGGGCACCTCCACAAAGGTGTAGTTATCATACATATCAATACTTCCCACCATTCTTCCCGGAATCCCCGCCTCGCCTGCAATGGCTCCCAGGATGTCTCCCGGTTTCACATTCTGGTTTTTTCCAATATTTACAAACAGACGGACCATATCGCCTCTGGCCCCTCTTCCATCCCTGTCTCTTCCTCCGGCTCTTCCCCCTCGTCCTCCGCGTCCGCGGTCTTTTCTATCCCAACCGTAGCGATCCAATTCATCTAACGAGCGTGCCAGATGCCCGCTCTCTGCAATGTCCTCATTCTCTTCTCCCATAGCCAGCTTTAAAAGGGCGGCCGCCACGTCCAGAGATGTATAGTCCTCTTCAACCAGCTTCTGCTCAATAATATGAACCATTCTGGTCAGATCCGTATCTGCCAGCACATCCTTCACCTGATCCATAATCTTTTCTGCCTTGATGCTGGTGATATCATCCAAAGACGGAATGGCCTGAGGAATAATCTTGGTCTTACAGTATCTCTGAATGTCCCGAAGCTTGTAGACTTCCTTCCCTACCACAAAGCTGAATGCGATTCCTTCTTTGCCAGCACGGCCTGTACGCCCGATTCGATGCACATAATATTCGTCATCCTGGGGAATATCATAGTTAAATACTGCTCCCACATCATCTACATCGATTCCTCTGGCCGCCACATCCGTGGCGACTAAAATCTCCGTAGTCCCGTTTCGGAAGCTGTTCATAACACGGTCTCTCTGCTCCTGTTTCAGATCTCCGTGAAGTCCTTCTGCAAAATATCCCCTTCCCTGCAGTTCCTGAACCAGTTCATCTACCTGCTTTTTCGTATTGCAAAATGCCACGGAAAGCTTTGGTGCGTACATATCCAGCAGACGGCACATAACCTCCACCTTTGTCTTAGGTTTTACCTCATAATAATATTGGGTAACTTTCGGAACTGTCAGTTCCTTTTTTACCACCTTGACATTAACAGGATTCTTCTGGAATTTCCTGGCAATTTCCTGAATTGCCATAGGCATGGTTGCAGAGAACATAACCGTCTGCCTCTCATCCGGAAGCTGGCCTAAGATTGTCTCCATGTCCTCCAAAAATCCCATATTCAGCATCTCATCTGCCTCATCCAGAATCACGGTATGCACATGATCAAATCTTATGGTCTTGCGACGCATATGATCCATGACGCGTCCTGGTGTGCCGATGATAATCTGAACCCCGTCCTTTAAGCCCCTTATCTGCCGTCCAATATCCTGTCCTCCATAGATGGGAAGTACCTTAATGCCACGCATATACTTTGCCAGCCTGCGGATTTCCTCTGCCACCTGGATTGCCAGTTCTCTTGTAGGACACAGCGCTATGGCCTGAAGCTTTCTGCTGTCACAGTCAATCTTCTGCAAAAGCGGAATCCCAAATGCTGCTGTTTTGCCGGTACCGGTCTGTGCCTGTCCAATCACATCCCTGCATTCCATCTGCACCGGAATTGCCTGAGCCTGTATAGGCGACATCGCCTCAAATCCCATATCGGTCACTGCCCGAAGGATTCTATCATCCAATTGTAACTCGTCAAATCTAACTGTTTCCATTTAATCGCCTTTCTTAAATAAATATAACCGTTCATAAAAATACATTTCATGATAGCAAACAAACAGGGCAATTCAAGATAGAACTTGAATTCCCCCGTTCTTCATAGACTTTTACTATAACAGAGCTCCCTCTTTATGTCAAGTTAGAATTTTTCGCCTTGCATATTCAGTGTTACCGTTCACACTTGACATTTCGAGATAACGCAGCCTGGCGAGAGAATGATATTCTTTCTCTCACACCTTAAACCGGTACCCCACCCCCCATATGGTCTCAATATATTGGGGTTTCGCTGTATTGAACTCAATCTTCTCCCGAATCTTCTTAATATGCACTGTCACCGTAGCAATATCTCCAATGGATTCCATATCCCATATTTTACTGAACAGCTCCTCCTTGGTAAACACATGGTTAGGGTTCTGGGCCAAAAATGTAAGCAGATCAAACTCCTTAGTCGTAAAATTCTTCTCCTCCCCATTGACCCAGACACGTCTGGCCGTCTTGTCTATCTTCAGTCCGCGTATCTCCACTATCTCATTAGACGGCATACCGCTGCCAATCAGACGGTCGTACCGTGCCAGATGAGCCTTTACCCTGGCCACCATCTCGCTGGGGCTGAAGGGCTTGGTAATATAGTCATCCGCTCCCAGGCCCAATCCCCTGATCTTGTCAATGTCTTCCTTCTTGGCAGACACCATAATAATGGGTGTATTCTTCTTCTCCCGAATCTTGCGGCAGATTTCAAATCCATCTATGCCAGGAAGCATCAAATCCAAAATAAACAGATCATATTCTTCATCCAGAGCTTTCTTAAGCCCTTCGTCGCCTTCATTCTCTATCTCAACTTCAAAGCCGCTTAATTCCAGATAATCCTTCTCCAGCTCCGCAATGCTTTCTTCATCCTCAACGATCAGTATCCTCTTCATCACGTATAACCTCCTGGTATTTTCTTAGCACAAAATGAATCTCCGTACCGATTCCCACCTTACTTGTCGCCCAGATCTTGCCCCCATGGTCCTCAATAATCTTGCGGACAATGGACAAACCGATACCGCTTCCGCCCTTTGACGAATTTCTGGAAGAATCTGTGCGGTAGAACCTGTCAAAAATATTGGGCAAATCCTTGGCAGCAATCCCCCTTCCGTTATCCTCAATCTCCACCTGGATGAAATCTCCCACATCCTTGATTCGAATATTAATGAGCCCTTTCTTCTTATCCAGGTACTTTACAGAATTGCTGATGATATTGTTGATCACTCGCTTCATCTGTTCCGCATCAGCAATCACAACCACATCTTCATCCACATAATTAAAATATCCCAGTTCAATATTATTGGCATCTAAATCCAGGCCAACCTCCTCCACACAATCCTTAAAATAACCGGCCACGTTAATTTTAGAAAATGTATACGGAATCTTGTGGGTATCAATCTTGGAGTAAAACGTTAATTCATCAATCAGGCGGTCCATGTCATTGGCCTTATTGTAAATAGTCCGAATATACTTGTCCAGCTTCTCCGGCGAGGCTGCCACACCATCCATGATCCCTTCCACATATCCCTTGATGGCCGTAATAGGAGTCTTCAAATCATGGGAAATATTGCTGATTAGCTCCTTGCTCTCTTTATCATATTGAACCTTCTCCTCTGTGGACTCCTTCAGCCGGATTCTCATCTCCTCAAAATCCTGACACAGCTGACCGATCTCGTCATCATAATCCACATCCAGCGCAAAATCCAGATTCCCGTTCTTAATCTCATGGGTCGCCTTCTGCAGCTGGCTCAAAGGCTGGAGCAGAGATTTGTACACCCATCCGATCAGTGCGGCGCCTACCAGCAGAAGAATCAGGATCCCTGCCAGAATAATCTCTGCCATCATGGACTTTACTTCCGGAATGAAATCTCCGAATCCGGACACAATGAAGGCGCTTCCCGCTGCTCCGTCGCTGAATTCAAAATCCTCCTGTTTCACCAGATGCTGAGTCTCTCCATCCAAATAGATTCCGCCCTCAAAGGATCCCTCAATCTCTCCATATGCAGGAAGCCTGTCATACAACTCTTCTCCCTGCTCTCCTGCCATGCCATTATATATGATTTCACTGTCTCTGCGTACCAGCAGATAGGCATACTTTCCAACCAGCTTTCTATTTACCGCATCTAAAAAATCCGGGTCCAAAAATTTATCCGGCTCAGTCTGAATCACCTGTCGTATCTCCACCTGGCTGTCCTTGGTCAGACGGTTAAATACCTGAACGGAATTGCTGGAGAGAAGATCTACCTGTTCCGACAAACCGTATGCCTTTCGAAAGGAGTCCATCTGGTAGTGGCTAAGCCCCCAGAATGCCAGATAAATCAGGACCATCGGCAGAACCGTAACCGTCAGAAATGCCATTCCCAGACGTGTCTTTATCTTCAAGGCCGACGCCCTCCTCTCTTTTCGGTGTGCTTGGCATGTCTCAAAATCATGCCTTTTCATATTTTAACATTTTTATTATCTATATTAGTATAACATACTTCCTTTCAGGCATTTATAAAATCATTCTAAATTTTATCTGTAAAGCTTCATTGGAGCCGAAAATTTCCGGAAGCACTATGACAGCCTTGACAAAATCTCCCTCTCCTGATGATCAAACAGCAGTCTCTTATTATATTGATAATACCGTTCACACGAATATTCTTGTAAAAACTTCACGCTGTAAAATCCGGTATTTAATCCGGTCACAAATACTACCATCTCCTGGCTGTCTCCAAAGGCCGCCTCCATAAAGTCAAATCCATTCTCCAGCCAAAGTCCACAATTCTCAAACAGGTTCTCATACTCCCTATTTTTTTCACCAAAAATCTCTTCTATTTTTCCCCATACCTGCTCCGGCGTGTGAAGATGTTCTGCCTTTATCCTCTGGATTCCTTCCTCCAGAGTACGTCTGGTGTCCTGATACAGATGATCCTCTCTCCTTCCCAGAAGTCCGGCTTCCTTCTTATACTTCCATTCTGCCTGGGCCCCTGCTGCGATTCCTTCCAAGCGCTCCAGGGCACAGCTGTACTCCCCTTCCTCATAGGAGCCTGGCTTCATGCCTTTAAAAAGCTGCAGCAGCCTCTCCAACCGCTCTTCCTTCCTGAAAAGCTGACGAAAATGATTATTTAATGTTTCCAGCAGAAGGCTCATAACACTGAGCCGTTCGTCAAAAGGCGCCTTAGCCAGCTTATCACACATGGACTCCTTTACAGTTCCTTCCAGAATCTCCTCAATCTGATAATCCTGCTGATATTTGTAATAAAGTTCCAGATAATTGGCGAAATCTTTTGCAATCTTCTCATGCTGGATATACTGCTGTACCACATCCCGATCTACAGTTTTTCCAAGCTTTTCATAGACCTCTATAAGCCGGGACAAATCCTCCCAGCCTCTGGGAGTGGAGAAACGTTTTCCGTCTACCGTAGTCTCTATCTGGCAGAAATTCTGCTGTTTTATATCCAAGTAAGACAGAATTGCCGGATGAATCCGGACCTGGCTGGCATATTCCTTCCACACCTTCAAATCCGGCTCCACATGTATCATTTTCAGACGATCCAGAGTTACCACATCAAATTCTCTCACCGATTTATTGTACTCCGGCGGATTTCCGGCAGCCACGATAATCCACCCTTCTGGAATCCTGTGGTTGCCGAAGGTCTTACACTGGAGAAACTGGAGCATTGCAGGCGCCAGAGTCTCTGACACGCAGTTAATCTCATCAATAAACAGAATTCCCTCTCTAAGCCCCGTAAGTTCTGTCTTTTCATAGATAGAGGCCACAATCTCGCTCATGGTATACTCTGTCACAGACATTCTGACTCCGTTAAATATCTTTTCCTGAATATACGGCAGGCCAATGGCGCTCTGTCTGGTATGATGAGTAATCGTATAAGCTACCAGACCTATCCTGCATTCCTGAGAAATCTGCTCCATAATCTGAGTCTTTCCCACGCCTGGCGGTCCAATCAAAAGAATCGGCCGTTGTCGGATAATCGGAATGTGGTAGGCTCCATATTCATCCTTTAAAAGATATGCCTCTATGGTATTCCTGATTTCTTCCTTTGCCCGCTTAATATTCATACTGTCTCCGCTCCTCTCCATTTCTTTTACGTCACATCGGCGCCCCAGTACTGCCTTCACCTGATACGGTATGGATATCCTCTGCCCCCAGCACCAGCTTTATGGCCCAGGAAGGCACCGCCATATCCTGATACGAATTGTTAAATGTATCCTCAATAAAAATAAATGCCGTATCATAAACCGGTGCCTTCACCGGATAGATCCCCTTTCCATCCGTAAAATACAAAAGCCCCTTTAACCTTGTAAATTCTCCTCTCGCACACAGACTTCCCACATATTCAAATACCGGCCTGAAATCGGTTCCTCCCTTGCCCTTTATGGTAAAATCCCTCATGTAATCTTCCATCTGCTGAAAATTGGTAATCACCGCATCACTGCGCACCTGGTCATCGCACTGAATGATATGGATATTTATCTTCCTGAAAAAGCTCTCCGCCTGGCTTAAGATACCATAAGTTTCTTCCAGGAAATGACGGACCAGTTCTCCAGAACAGGACATGGACGTATCAACAGCAATGACAAATTCCTCAATCCGAAACACTTCCTTTGACTCCAGCGGTTCAATCAATGGCATATTTCCATAATGCTCCAGCCCATAGGTATAGTAAATGTAGTCAAAAGAGTCCTCGTCGATCTGAATCTCTTCCTTCAGTACAGCAAATTTCTTAAGAAACTGTCTGTAATCATACCGTTCTCTGTTTTCAACCTGAACCTGTTCAAGCAGGCTGTTTTCATCCTCGGTCTGAGACTCTTTTTCAGGCATGGCCTCCATCTCGGTCTGCATTTTCTCACGCTTATCTCTCCATGCATTCTGCCTTGGAACCATCTGGCTCTTCGGATTTTCTCTGTCCCACAGCCTGTGATCATCTACCAGAAACTCAGCCGCAAGGCGCTCATACTGCTGACCTGACAGGTTCCATTCCAGGAGAGCCTGGTAGATTCCTTCTGCCGTCAGGACCTTCATTCGCTTTTTCAGACGAAGACAGTTTTCCCGCCGGAAAGGATGAGATGCTACATGGACGCATTTCTTATATAAACTGTCAATGACAGACTCCATAGCAATATCACATGCCAGATTCCAGTAGTCTTTTGCCCGATTCCCTCTGGTATCCAGATGGCAGAACAGGCAGTGAAACACCATATGCAGATAAGCCCGATTTACATATACCCGTCCCTGGCGGTACAGGCCGCACAGATATTCTGGATTATAATAGATCGTGTATCCATCGGTTCCCACAGTGCTGACAGACGGATCTGCCTCAAAGCTTAGGCCGCTTAAGGAAACATCCAGAAAATGCATGTTCAGATACAGTTCATTGCGAGCATTGGATAAAATCTGTGTGCACACAGTTACCATATCAAGTTCTTCCAACTGACGATGTCTTGTGGGGTCAATCATAGACTCTCTCCTTTCCGCTACAGCTGAAAACGCCGCCTTTTTACAATTCCCTTCTTCTTTTTTTGATCCATCAGATAACTGACCATTTCAGCGGCACTTATTTTTCCCGCCGCCTCAATAACCTGTTCTATCTGACCGGAACCATAAGCGATATGGTCCATCAGCCACTGAAGTTCTTCCATATTCTGGTGTTTTACCGCCTGACATGCCGCGGCCACACAGTGTTCCCTCAGGTATTCCTGATACATGGCATCATGCCCAGATGTCAGATGGTATGGATAAAGCTGCCTTCCCAGAGCTACCCTGGCCGCCAATTCCTCTGATTCCTGAATCTGTATATAGGGAAACAAACTGTCATATTCTTTAAATTGAAACTGGGTATTAACAAACGCGTTTCGATATTGCTTTCCGCACCCATGGGTATTGGTTACCAGAATCCTGGCCGGTGTGTTTTCCACTGCTTCCTCAAAAAATTCAGAAAAAATCAGCCTGGCCTCCTGGCCGCCAAGATAGGTGACTGACAAGGTCTGGCGCAGTTCACTTAAGATTTCCTTCATACAGGACTTTCTGTCCTCATCCACATGGATTGTCACATGCTCCACCTTGCCACACCCTGTAAACACACCGGTTCCCCAATCCAGGGTAGTGCTGTAAACCTCCAGCCTTTTTATCTTCTCACAGTTATAAAACGCATATGCCCCGACTTTCTCCAATGAAGACGGTAGAGAAATCTCCTCCACATGATTTCCCTTTAATACAGGCAGGGAAATCGCCTCCTTTTCTTCTATCCGCCCCTCTCTGTCTGACCACCAAAAGGAGGGGGATGCCTCTTCTTTCTCATGATTTGTGTATGAAGAAAACAGATACGGAGATAACTCTGTCACAAATGCTTCCTCTATCTGTATTGGGATGGCTGCCAGGCTGTCCAGGCCTCTGCACTCTAAAACTCTAATCCGGCTGACACCGTCTTTTCCTGTCCATTTCTCACATAGCAATACCATGGCATTCTTCTCTCCCTGAAATCAGAATCTTCTCTTCCTTTTACACGGCTCTACTTTCCGGACAGCCATACGCAAAAGCAGGACAGATATCACAATCTGTACTAAAACTCCAAAAACCATCCAGTACTCCGTAATCACATTATCCGGCATTTGAGACAGCCAGGGAAAAATACCGGCCATCCCTGGTTCCCTTCCCATCTGGCTGTTTAACGCTGTTCGAAAAATGGAAACCGGATTGGCTAACAGCAGATAGAAAAATATGCCGCTTCCTCTCCCCCCTTCCGCTGAAGATATCTGAGAGAACAAAAACACCAGATGATTGACTGCAACCGTCCCTGCCATAATAACCACAGTCAGGCAGTAGCTGGCCGCCGTAGCAATCGTAGATTTCTTAAAACAGGCTGAGCAGAAAATGCCAATGCTTCCTGTCAGCAGTCCGGTTACACCGTAACAGACCAGAAGCAGCAAAATATCCTTCACCATAACTCCGCCATAGACAAAAGACAGCGATAAAACAGGAAAACTTGACACAATTAAAAGAAATATGGTGGATAAGCTGGCGAACAGCTTCCCCAGGACAATGTCTGTAGGACTCATTTTCGTAGTCAGCGTCAGTTCCAGCGTCTGTCGTTCCCGTTCCCCACTGATGCTGCCTGCCGTAATGGCCGGAATAATAAACAAAAGCAGGGTAAATTCCATGATTGCTACAAAGATATACAGATTTATAAAACTGGAATACTGAATTTCTGCCGTTCTTTTTACCTGTGTAATGACAGAGTACATATTAAGCAGCGCAACCAGTGACAATACAGTGTTAAACGCAAAAATCACCATAGGAAAACGAAAGGACCTGGTACTGACCTTTGTTTCCAGTTTGTAGACCGGATTAACCTTCATGAATCAACACCAGCCTTTCCTCGCTGTGATTGGTAATTTCCATGAATACAGACTCCAGACTTCCTTTTTCTCTCATAAATCCATAAACCATCACCTCTGCATCAACCAGTTGCTGCAAAAGCATAATTTCCTCCTGTCTGTCTCCGTTAAAAGTTACCATGATATCTTCCTGCTGAATGGTAATCGTCTCGACATTGGGATGATCTCTCAAGATCCCGATAGCCACATCCTGGCTGCCTTTTATAGATATAACCAGAGGGCTGCTGACATTAATCTGATTCAGAATATCGTCCATAGCGCCCTCCAGTACCACCCTCCCCTGATCCACAATCCCGATATCCGTACATACCTCCGACAATTCAGGCAAAATATGGGAACTGATCAAAATTGTTTTTTTCTGTTCCCGCAGCTCCTTTAGAATCTGCCGGAATTCCAGACGGGTTCTTGGGTCCAAACCGGCCGTAGGCTCATCCATAATCAGCAGGGACGGATTATGAATCAGCGCCCGCGCCAGACTGAGACGCTGCTTCATCCCTCTTGACAGCCCCTCCACATAGAAATCCGTCTTTTCACTCAGACGTACTTGTTCCAAAAGCATCATACACCTTCTCCTGGCGTTCAGGCCATACAGCCCGTAACAGGACGCAAAGAACTCCATATATTCCGATACTTTCAGGTTATCATAAATTCCAAAAAAGTCCGGCACATATCCGATTTTCTCCCGTATCCGCCCAGGTTCTCTGGTTACATCGATGTCGTCAATGGTTACCAAACCGCTGTCCGGAAGCAAAAGCCCTGTGATAATCTTGATGGTGGTCGTCTTCCCGGCTCCATTTGGTCCCACGAAGCCATACAGGTTTCCGTCCTCCACATTCATGCTCAACCCATCCAGAGCTATGGACTGCCCATATTTCTTTTTCAGATTGTCAATCTTTAGCATCCCGGCTCCTTCCTACTATATTCACCATGGGAAGCAGAACATCCCAGTTATATTCCATCATATCCTCATACGCATACCGTATAATAATCCCATTGCTGGGCGACAGATAGGGCGCCAGTTCATCCGCTTTATACTCCACCTTCAATGGATCCTTTCTATCAAAAGTCCCTGTGTTGTGATTATAAAAATAGATATTGCCTACGAAAGATGTCATCTGGCTCCCATCATTCTGATAAATGAACTCCTCTGACACATAGTCAAAGATCAGCCTTTCAATCCTTACATCATTTCCCAGAGAATATTCCAGAGTCACAGGATCCACACCATACAGAGAGTTGGTAGACTCATCATAATTGCCCCCCAGCACCTCAGGACGTTTCACCACTGCCGGACGGTACAGAACCTCATCCTCGCTGGAATACACGGACACTACGGAAGACACTATCGTATATCCCTCTGCCATAGCTGCCTTTAAAAAGGTTCTCCCGCTGTCTCCCTGTGCCTGAATCCCAACGATTCTGGCCCCCGGAGTATAGGCAGGCATATAGTTATCCAGATAAAATTCCAGCAGATTGGTCCTTTCCGCTGCTGTCACATATTCCTGATTCTCGATATCCCTATTTTCAAATCTGTTTTCTCCGGAAATATAGGCCGCAATCTGATGGTTATGATTTCTCGGATATTCCAATACCTGAAAATCACTTAAGCTTTTCGATTCTCCCGGCTCCATATCTCCAAGATATATCAGTTTATCATACATGAGGACCACGCAATTTTCCATCTTCTCCAGAAAATGGCTGGTAATCTGACCGCGAATTCCTTTTCTGTCCACCTCGATTTCGCCGTAAAAACCTATCCCCTCCTCATTATCTTCTATTTTGCTCAGCTGAAAATAACGCGGCTCAAATGCCGGGATATTCTGCATGGAAACTGCCGTCTGTTCTGGCTGATGGTCAATGGCTATGCGGTAATCCTCCGCCCCTGTAAACCTGGGCAGGGTTCCTGTCTCATAGTAATAGCTTCTGGTGATCGGCTTTACCCAATAATCTGCCGTAAGATATGCCGTATATGGTTTGTTATAAGGAGCCCGGACATTCATGTACGTATTTTCACTGACCGCGCTCTTTGAAGTCTCCAAAAACTGGGCATAGGTATAGAAACTGTCCCGAAATCTGGTCTTATTGCCCATCAGATAAAAAAGTATGGTAAACATGAGCGAAAGCACAATGACTCCCGCCCTGTACAGCTCTATCAGCTCTCTCTGGCGCAGAAAAATATACAAGCCGATTCCCGCCAGGAAGACATAGATCGCTATTTCCAAAACGTACAGCCCCAGATTTGGAAGTTCTGCCACATTGCCGGTATTAATCATATTCCTCACAGACCAGTACTGGCTGGAATTACCACTGTACACAGATTCCACAAGCCGGTTAATCTTGGTGTTTCCCAGCACCTCTGTCAGAACATTATCCAGAAAGGACGGGTTTTCCTGACAGAACGAATCAATTTCCGTAAAATCATATGCCGCCACCGCAATGCTCCCTCTGGAATATACCGTAGTCGCCAGAAGGGTCCTGTCCTCATCTGCCAGAATCACATTTTCCCCCGACAGGGCAAACTCCACACACGGAATCTCCAGCATGGCATCTGTGGGATTGTCTCTGGCGTACTCCGTCCCCATGTTGACAGATTCAACCGTCGGCGGATCGTATGACTCATCCAGAAGTTCCGGAGCAAAACGCCCCAGAGTATCATCCACTCGCATTCCGGTTCCCAGGATCATGGTTCCTCCGCTGCGGACCCATTCTACCAATACCTGATTCTGCTCTTCGGAAAGATCCCTGATTCGATAATTGCTGATTAACAGAACATCGATCATATCCAGCCCAATGACATCCTCCGGAAACGTATCCGTACGAAATTCCACAAGCCTGGTCCGAAGCATGCCATAATCAACTCCGACTTCATCCCACGCTTTCAGCTTCTCAGGCGTATCACTTAAGACTCCTATAAAAAGTTCCGGCACATCCAGGCTGAAATTCAGTTTGATCCGTTTGTTCAATACCTGTTTCCCATTTTGGTCTGTCAGTTCTACAAACATCTGGTCTGACCGGTTCCCAATGGGGAAATATACCTGTTTTCGCTCCTCGCCCTTTGCCGGAATGGTCACAGGGAAACCATGTCTGTATATATCATAGTCTGACTCCATCGTCAAAATCCGGATATTTCCCTGAAACTCTTCCTCTCCCCCATTGCCAAGCCAGACTTCTACCGGAATATACCTGCCTCCTTTGACATGATTCCCATATCCATATGTCACTTCTATACGAATTCCGTTTTCTGAATCAGATTCTTTCGTCTGTGCAGAAATATCTTTTCCATACACGGTGAAAAAAGCAGATAGGACCAGCATAAGAATCAGCGGCCCTATCCACAATCTGTGTTTAATATTCATGATGTTCCTCCAGGCCTCCAAAGTTTTCCCGGTTGATATCAAAATTCACTTTTAATTTCACAGTAAATACCGTTCCCTTCAGATCACTGGTAACGTGAATGGTTCCGCCATGCATATCTACAATATTCTTAGCAATGGCAAGCCCCAGCCCTGTGCCTCCGGTATTGACAGAGCGCGACTGTTCTACCCGATAAAACTTGTTAAACAAAAGGGGAAGTTCATCCTTTGGAATCACATATCCATAGTTGGTAACCGATACAGTAACGATGGTCTCGGCAGCATGGACCTTTACCAGAATCCGTTTTCCCTCTGTCCCGTATTTAATTGCATTATTAATCAGATTGTCAAACAAACGGGCCAGCAGATTTCCGTCTGCCTTAATCACCTTTGCCGGCACGTTGCTTTGAAGTTCATAGGCCAGACCCTTATCCATAAACGCCGGATAGAACTCTTCCAGAAGCTGGCTTAACAGTTTGACGATGTCCACCTTCGAAATGCGCATGGATATCTTGCCGTAGTTGAGTTTCGTAAATCCAAACAAATCCTCAATCAGCTTCTGAAGGCGTTTCGCCTTGGTATAGGTAATGTCTATGTATTTTTTCTGCATATCCGGATCCATATGTTCTGTTTTGGATAACAGCTCCAGATAACCGATAATAGAGGTCAGCGGCGTCCGCAGATCATGGGCAATATTGGTAATCAGCTCATTCTTCGTCCGCTCTGACTCCCTCTCTTTGTCCATCAACTCCCTGATTTCTTCCACCATCCGGTTCAGATTTGCCGCCATGTCGGCAAACTCATCATCCCCCACCACTTCCACTGTCGTGTTTAAATCTCCATCGGAGATATTTCTTATAGCAGTAGATATCTTGGAGATATAACTCATGTAACGCCCCTGAAGAAGGAGAAAAACTGCGGCAAACACCATGATTCCAAACAGCATATACAGGAGAATAATGACTGTATCCGGCTGATAGAACATGGCAATCAGACTGCCCTCTCTCCCGCTCTCCACTGCATACTCTCCCACCATAGTCAGATTAGTAACCAGAAATACCACCACCAGACAGGAAACTAACCCGCTGTAGATCACATTGGTTACCACTCTGATATGATAGCGGCGGCTCATATCATTTTTCAATTTTGTATCCTACCCCCCACACTGTGGTGATGATCTTATTCTCTCTGGTATCTTCTTTCATCTTGCCCCTGAGACGGCGGATATGTACCATAACTGTATTGTTGGCTTCATATACCTTTTCATTCCATACCTTCTCAAAAATCTCATCTGTGCTGAACACTTTTCCAGGATTGGAGGCCAGAAGATAGAGAATGTCAAACTCGATGGGGGTCAGCTTGATCTCCTCATCATACACAGTTACTTTGTGGTTATCCTTGTTAATCACCAGGCCTTTGATGGTGATTTCATTTTTGGCCGTCTCCCTGGCACTGCTGTTGGGATTCAGCTGAGTGTACCGGCGAAGCTGGGATTTCACTCTGGCCGTCAGTTCCAGAGGGTTAAAAGGCTTCACCACATAGTCGTCCGCTCCCGTTCCCAGACCTAAAATCTTGTCTAAATCTGTGGAACGGGCACTTAACATGATTATCGGAATGTTGTTATTCTCACGAATCTTTTTGCACATTTCCAACCCGTCCATCCCCGGCATCATAATATCCAAAAGCACCATATGGATGTCTTCTTTTTCCAAAATATCCAGGCCGGCTTTTGCGCTGTCTGCTTTAAATACTTTATAACCATCACTGACTAAGTAAATTTCTACCAAATCAGCAATCTCTTTTTCATCATCAACCACTAAAATGTTGATCTGCGGCATTGTAAAGGCCTCCTTACTGTTCATTTGTACTGATTATACCATATCCTTCACACTTATGGTTTTATATTTTCATTACAAAAATGGTGACTGCTGGAACCAAAGCTTAAATCTGGTTCTCTTTTGGAATAAACACCCTGGTGTTTACCGGATCATAACTGTCATGAATCGATTTTACTGTCTTCACCGCTTCCTGACAGAAGGTGTCCTGGGCTCCTACTGAGACTTTTCCTCTTCTATCAATCTTCTGATACGTCCCATCCGGCATAAGCACATGAGCCTTTAAATTATCCTCAAGCTGCACCTTAAGAATATGCATTGTCTTTTTCCTCAATTCCTCATCCAGAATCGGAAACAGGATCTCCACACGGCGGTCCAGATTCCTTGGCATCCAGTCAGCACTTCCCATATAAACTTCAGGCGCCCCGTCATTTTCAAAACAGAAAATCCTGCTGTGTTCCAGGAAGTTCCCTACAATGGAGCGGACAGAAATATTCTCGCTTAAGCCTGGAATCCCAGCCTTCAGGCAGCAGATTCCTCTGACAATCAGATCGATCTTCACCCCTGCACAAGATGCCTCATACAAAGAACCTATGATCTCACGGTCGCACAGGGAATTGACCTTTGCAATGATCCGGGCCGGCCGGCCGACTCTGGCATAGGCCGTCTCTCTCTGAATCATACGCACAAACCGTTTTCTCAGCCAGAGAGGTGCAATACTTAACTGATTCCAGTTTAAAGGCTCCGAATATCCGGACAGCATATTGAACACCGCCGTAGCATCCTCCCCAATCTGAGGGTGGCAGGTCAAAAGTCCGCAGTCTGTGTACAGCTTTGCCGTGGAATCATTGTAGTTTCCGGTTCCCAGATGAACATACCGGCGGATTCCATCCTCCTCCCGGCGTACCACTAATGTGATTTTGGAATGGGTCTTTAATCCCAAAAGGCCATAGATAACATGGCAGCCTGCCTTCTCCAGCATCTTTGCCCAGTTAATATTATTCTCTTCATCAAATCTGGCCTTCAGCTCTACCAGAACAGATACCTGTTTCCCGTTGTCCGCCGCCTCCGCCAGGGCTGCAATGATGGGTGAGTGGCCGCTGACACGGTATAAAGTCTGTTTGATTGCCAGGACCTCCGGATCTCTGGCTGCTGCCTTGATAAAGTTTACCACCGGATCAAACGATTCATATGGATGGTGAAGCAGAATATCTCCCTTTCGGATATTAGTAAAAATATCATCCTCATTCATAAATGCAGGGTTTGGCTGAGGTGTGTACCTTGGGGTCTTTAAGTGGTCAAAGCCTTCCATTCCGTACATCTTCATCAAAAACGTCAGGTCCAGGGGCCCTCCAATCTCATATATATCCGTCGAATGAATGTCAAACTCCTTTTTCAAACGCTTCAAAACCCGTTTATCCACATCCTCCTCGATTTCCAGACGAATCACCTCACCCCACTGGCGTTTCTTCAGCTGTCTCTGAATCTCCTTCAACAGATCTTCCGCCTCTTCCTCATCAATGGTCAGATCCGCATTTCTCATAATTCGGAACGGATGAGCTGTGATAATATCATAATTTAAAAACAAGGACTGTATATTCCGCTCAATAATTTCTTCCAGAAAAATTACCGCCTGCCCTTCTTTGCTCGGAAACTCCACGATCCGCGAAAGGACGCCCGGAACCCGAACAATGGCAAAATCCAGTTCTTCATTGCCTTCTTTTTTCTTTAATATAGCTGCAATGTTCAGAGATTTATTGTGAACCAGAGGAAACGGCCTGGAAGAATCTACAGCCATGGGTGTCAGGACAGGGAATATATTCTCCTTAAAATAACGATCCACATATCTTCCTTCCTCTTCTGTCAGTTCCTCATGTCTTGTGACAATCCTCAGTCCGTTCTGGCGCAGCATAGGAAGAAGAGAACGATTGTAGGTAGAATACTGCAGGGTCACCAGCTCGTGGGTCTTCTTTCCTATGGCTTCCAGCTGTTCTGAAGGCTGCATTCCTGCAATATCCGGTTTCGTATATCCGGCATGAACCATGTCCTTTAAAGATGCCACCCGAACCATGAAAAATTCATCCAAATTGGATGCAGTAATGCTTAAAAATTTCAGGCGCTCAAACAGCGGCAGGCTTTTATCTCTGGCCTCTTCCAAAATGCGATAATCAAAATCCAGCCAGCTTAACTCACGATTCACATAATTTTCCGCCTTTACATAGCGGCTGTCCAGCTCTGCCATGTCTACACCCTCCTTTTCTGTTTCACAACAGGACGAATCCCGAAAATCGCTTCAAAAAAATCTGCCTTGGCATTGATTTCCATGATTTCCAGACTTAAATCCCCCGAATAGTACGTGACAATTATCAGCTCATTATCTTTAACGATTATTTTGCAGTCTGCCATCTTCTGGTGATGGCTTCTGTCCATGGCATTGGCCAATCTCAAAATCGCTGTCAGCTTCGCCACCACAATATCTGTCTTCCGGTAATCGAAATGTTCAATATTATATCGGACTACACTGGCGATATGTTGCCGTTCTTCATGGGACAGCCCGATAATCTCCGTAGACATGATAATATCGTATCCGCAGGGGCTTGATTCCTTTAAGCTGACAAACTTGCCGCAGTCATGAATCACAGTGGCAATCCTGAGAAGCAGGCGTTCTCTTGGCCCCATTCCATGATATTTTTTCATGGCATCGAAAATAGAAGACACATAATTTTCAATGCACTGCCCGTGGCTGGTGTTGCAGCGGTACCGCTTCGCCATATTTCTGGATGCAGTCATAATGTCGTCATCAAAATTGTGACTGAACTTCAGACATTTTATGGACTCTGCGTATTCAGCCCCCATTCCGTCAGACAAGCGGATTCCCGGAACCCACAGCACCTCCGCACCAGTTAACTCCAGAATCTGTTTATAGATAATTACTCCTGGGATTATCAGCCTGGCATAGTTTTCATTTACTCCGAACATATCCTCAATCTGATGCAGCGGCATTTGAATCAGTTTTTGATAAAACTTCATAAATTCTGCGGCGGTAATACGGTCTCTTTTGCCACCTCGCACCACATCCCTTGCAACATACAGAATGCTCTCTCCGATTCCGATAAGGTGCTTAATATCTCTGTCTTTTAAGTACATCTTTTTGAAGGCATACAGCTCATTGTCCACCAGATCCTCTATAATGTTCCGCTCTGTCTCATTATCCACATGGACTTTGGACAGAATTCCCTGGATTTTTAAGATCCCCATAGGAATATTCTGGGTCGCCACCAGACGGTCTTTGTCAAACAGAGAAATCTGCATGCTTCCGAAGCTGACATCTGCAATGGCTGTTCCTTTTTGAATAATCTTCTGGAATTCCGTTTCTTTCATTGCAATAGCCTTATATCCTAAAAATCTCTGTTCAGAATTGCTTAGGATTCGAACCTCAATTCCGGTGCGGACTTTTATCTGATCCAGAACGATCTGATTATTTTCTGCCTCCCTCATGGCAGTGGTGGCATAGGCCCGAAAGTCCTCCACTTTATAGGCTTTCATAACCTGTGTAAAACGTCCCAGCACCTGACACATTTCATCCATCATCCCGTAACTGATTTTTCCTGTCCTGTAAGTATCCTTTCCCAGAGGAATCATATGCCGCAGATGATCGATCTGCCGCATCTCATTTTTCGATGCTACCTCATAAATAGAAAGTTCCAGTTCAAAAGAGCCTACATCTATGGCTGCAAATATATGCGCTGCCATCTAAAATCCCTCCCTTTCACATACTCCCGAAAATCCTCTGTGCCTGATTTACTGCTTTCCCAGCAAATAGGTGATAAACTGGGCAGCCGTCCTGCCAGATAAACCGCCATGGTTCATCTCCCACCGGATTGCCTCTGCAAACAGTTCCTCCTCTGGCATATGTATCTGGTTCCTCTTTGCCAGAACCCGTACAATGTTCTGGAACTCCTTCTTTTCCGGTGATCCGAAGTAGATGGTCACACCAAACCTTGCTACCAGAGATAATTTCTCCTGTACCGTATCATTGACATGCAGTTCGTCATCCAGTTCCCGTTTGTCACTGAATTTCTCCCGAATCAGATGACGCCGATTGGATGTGGCATAGATCAGCACGTTTTGAGGCCTTCTCCCCAGACCTCCCTCTATGATTGCTTTTAAATACTTATACTCCAATTCACTTTCCTCGAAGGAAAGATCATCCATATACACGATGAATCGGTAGTTTCGGTCCTGAACCTGCTCCAAAACGGAAGACAGTGCATGGAACTGATGCTTGTAGACCTCCACAATCCGCAGCCCCTGTCCGTAATATGCGTTGAGGATTCCTTTGATACAGGAAGATTTGCCTGTCCCGGCATCGCCAAACAGCAGTACGTTGTTGGCGCCTTTTCCCTGAATGAAATTTTCCGTATTTTCAATCAGTTTTTGCTTCTGGCTCTCATATCCTACAATATCATCCAGGTACACATGTTCCACATTGACAATCGGTTCAATGTCGGCCTCATGTCCATCCTCTTTTATACGAAAAGCTTTATTCAACCCGTATTTGCCCACTCCGAATTCCCTATAAAACTCTGTCACCGCGTTCTGAAATTCCTGAATATCTGCCGCCTGCTGCAGTGCCACAGAAAACTCTATAATCCGGTCTCTGACCCGCTCGTTAAAAAAATGACTGATTCTTCCTGATGGTACAAAAGAGGATAAATCTTTCCAGATAGAAGAACCAGAGGACAAACGATCCAGCTTTGTGATATCCTGATGAAACAGTTCCTTCAATATCCGAAAATCCTGACGGGCCAGATTGGACAGCGTGCCTCCCATATCCCCCCTGATTTCGCAGGATACACTGTAGGCATTTTCATGATTTGCCAGGCACAGAGCCAGAAAGCAGTGCCATAAATTCCCCTGAAATCCATAATCTGCCGCCAGTTCAATCAACTGGCTGGCACAGTCATAAGCATCTGTCCGCCCGCTTTCCTCATCTCCCATCAGAAGACCGGCCATCTTATCAAATAAATCCTGATGGCGGAAATTTCGATACAGAACCAACGGTCTTGTGTTCATGTCAATGTTTCCTCTCTCTTTCCTCTGTTTTATTGCCTCCCAATACGCTCTTCTGCAAGAATTCGAGACTTTCTCAGTAGTTTCCCAGAATCCTTACATTCAGCGCTTCCTCTGATATACTGTGCAGAGCATTCTGAACCGCAGTGTCTCCCAGATTCCCTTCAATATCCACGAAAAACCGATACTCCCAGTTTCTCTCCGCAATCGGCCTTGATTCAATCATCACCATATTGACTCCACAGTAAATGAAATTTCCTAGCATGTTATACAAGGTGCCTATCTTATGAGGCAGTTCAAAACATATACTGATTCGCCCTGCATCCCTGGAATAGATTTTCTCCTTTGCCAGAATAATAAAGCGGGTGGTATTATTTTTATTGTGATTAATGGCTGATGCCAGAACTGACAGACCGTATAATTTCCCAGCTGACTCGCTGGCTACTGCTGCTTGATGGCAATCCTGCTCCTCGATAATCTTCTTCGCCGACACAGCCGTATTCTCCACGCTGATCTGCTTCCACCCAGGGTGGGCATTCAGATATTTGGAACACTGCATCAGCGCCTGGGGATGGGAATATACCACCTGTACATCCTCCAGGGCCGCCCCTGGAAGCCCTAAGAGGGCATGGCTGACCGGAAGAAATATCTCTGCCACAATCACATTCTCATGATTAATCAGCAAATCATAATTATCAATCACTGCCCCGGCTGAAGAATTCTCGATAGGAATCACCGCATAGTCGGCACTTCCCTTCTCAACCTCCACCATAGCGTCTTCCCATGTCTTTACATGATAAGCATTAACGTCCCCGCCAAAATACTTTAAGGCGGCCTCATGGCTGTATGCCCCTTCTACCCCCTGGTAGACAACGCGTACCCCTTTCTTTTTCAGGCTGTCTACCATGATAAATCCCATGTCTGCCTTCCTTCCATGCTCTTCCAGAATCTGGTACTGCAGCCTGCGGCTGATAGTCATCATCTGGGAAAACATTTCCTCTGCAGCCCGCTCATTAAAGGGACTGTGCGCCAGTTCCTTCACGGAGGCAATCTTCTGTCTCTCCCGCTCTTTGTCAAACACTGGCTTGCCTGTCTCGATCTTATAGGAGGCCACCTGCCCGCATACTTTAAGCCTTTCCTCCAAAAGCCGTACCAATTCCTTATCTATCCGGTCCAAATCTTTCCGCAGCTCCAATAAATCCATCTATCTGTCTCCTCTTTCCTCTTTTTCCTTCCTCAGCATCTTCTCTATCTGTTCTCTCGTGTATGCTCCTGCAAACTTCCTCTTTGCCGGCTCCAGTTCCTTTACAAGAAACGGCTTCCCAAACTCTATGGTCACATCGGATTTCTTCATAACAGGAATATGTTTCTCAAATATCTCCGCCGTGCCTGTAATAGCTACCGGAATCACCGGACATCCTGACTTCTCCGCAATCTTTAAGCTTCCCTCCTTAAAGGGAAGCATATCCATAATATCCCTGTCTGAGTTTCTGGTTCCCTCTGGAAAAATCCATACGGAAATTCCTGATTTTACCTGCTCGATTCCTTTTATAATGGTTTTCATAGCCTCTTTCAGATTGTCTCTGTCCAAAAACAGGCAATGAACATTTTCCATCCAGTTATACAGAAGCGGATACCTCATCATCTCTTTCTTGGCTACAAACCCCAGCAGTGTGGGAACTGTGGTATAGCCCACCAGAATGTCAAAATAACTTCTGTGATTTCCTACATACAAAACTGCCTGATCTTTTGGAATATTCTCCTGGCCTTTTACTGTTATATGTACACCTACAATTTTTAAGACAAACCGGAACACTGCCTGAACCACATGAAGGCTCTGCCAGTCTCTCTTTTCCGGATTTTTCCTGCCCAGATATGCCTCCCATAAAAGCAGTGGAATGCTTAAAACTAAAAATAAGATAACCGTCAATGCAACTACTATAAATTTAATCATATGTCTCTCCTTCTTAGCCGCTTTTGATGGCCCCACTCCATCTTTTCCTCTTCATTTTAGTATAAGAAGGGCACAAATACAAGTCTTATGCCCCCTTCTTTTTCATGATTCTTCACAGTTGTTGCTGTTCACAGTTCCCCTTTCCCCTGTCGCCTGGTTGTAATCTTTTCGAATAAAAGTCCGGTGCCAAACCACAGCGGTGCAAAGTCCAGTCGAATCAATCCGTTGATATTACTGTGACGGCCTGTATAGTCCCATGGACAGATACCTTTCTCCCTTAACCATGCTCCCGAAATATACTCTGCCACAAAAATCAACACCATATAAAGCATTCCATGACGCAAAACTCTGTCCCACAGCGTCAGAGGCACCGTCTTAGGCCAAGGAGACGCTGTCCACCTCTTTCTTTGCATTCCAACTCCTGCTGCCACATCCAGCCACCGGTCAATTCCTTTTCCTATGGGAGCCAAAAGTGCCCCCAGACCGTAGATGGGAAACATCAAAAGAGAAGTCTTTCCCATAAGCCGCCAGTCGTGAAGCATCATAGACTCCACGGAGGTAAACATCACCTCCAGACACCATCCGGTCACACCACATTTACAAAAATTTATTCCTGCCTGTTTCACATGATTTAGTATCTTCATGTGGCTAGTATAAGCATCTTATCATTTTCTATTCATATTTCTCTAGTATAACCCACACTAATTACCGATACCGTTCACGCAGGATAAATTTTCAGCCTGCAAGGCGGAGGAATGAGGCGTAGCCGGTGGCTGCGTTGATTGACGACAACGCAGCAGATGGAAATTTAGACAAGTGAAAGGTACGGTTAATTCGTGTGGGTTATACTAGTGTTCTGACACATTTACATTTCGTCAAATGACTTGCCTGAATTTCCATCTGCCATGTTGTCGTCGGTCAACGATGCCACCGCATCGCCTCCCTCCTCCGCCTTGCAGGCTGAAAATTCATTCTGCGTCATTTAACTGAAAGTAAATGTGTCAGAACACTAGTACATCGTTGCACTAGAGCGTTTCCTGTTATAAAAGCGGTGACAAAAGCCGGCTGCACTGCTCTTTTACCCGAATCACAAGTCCCCTCTGCTCATATCTCTTCTTTGTAATCTCCCGACAATGGTCCAAATCCTTTAAAAAGGCAGTCTCCAGCTTCTGAGTGGTCTCCGCGTCAAAAATCGTAGCATTTACCTCAAAGTTCAGCTCAAAACTTCGGATATCCATGTTGGCAGTTCCATAGCAACTTACCAGGCTGTCTACCATCACGCCTTTGGCGTGAAGGAAACCGTCTTCATACGTATAGCATCTGGCTCCGGCCTCCAGCATATCCTTCACATAAGAGTACGTTGCCCAGTACACAAAGGGATGATCCGGCTTGCACGGAATCATCAGACGAACATCCAGACCAGACTCCGCCGCGATTTTCAGAGCCGACAAAATCGTATCATCCGGTACAAAATAAGGGGTCTGAATATATATATGATGCTTGGCCTTGTGGAACAATTGAAGGTAATTATTCCTTATCTGACGGTTACTGGCATCCGGCCCGCTGTTGATAATCTGGATTCCGGCCCGCTGTCCGAAAAGTTCTGGTTTCGGTATGTCAAGGGCTTCCATCTTCTCCTCTGCCTCTTTTCCCTCATTCTTATCCGACAGTCCAAAATATTTACCGTTTTTGAACAGATTTTCTTTCGTAGCATAATTCCAGTCCAGAACAAAACGAATCTGCAGGGCATATACTGCACTTCCGCGAATCTTCAGGTGCGTGTCTCTCCAATAACCGAACTTGGGGTCTTTGGAAATATACTCCCGTCCTATATTGAAGCCGCCTACATACCCCACCTTCCCGTCAATCACCACAATCTTTCTGTGGTTCCTGTAGTTTACACGAAGCTGAAGCCTGCCAAGAAATGCCGGAAAAAACTCTCCAACCTGTATTCCGTTTTTTCTAAGCCTTTCCCAAACCCGCTTCGGCATGAAGCGGCCTCCCATGCCGTCATACAGAATCCGTACTTCCACCCCCTCTCTGACTTTCTCTTCCAGAATAGGGATCATTGATTCAAATAACTCATCATTTTTTATAATGTAATATTGAATATGGATATATTTTTCAGCTTTCCTCATCTCCTCTTTCAAATCCTGAAACTTTTCCACACCATCCGTAAAAATATCCACTGTATTGTCTACAGTTAAAACAGCTCCCGAGGTTGTCAGATTATATAACACCAAATCTTCATAATCCCTGCACAACGGATCTCTGAACCAGCTCTCCCTGTCCTGAATCCCCTCTTCCTGGGATTTGATAGGATATCGCAGCCGATCCTCCACCTCCTTCACATGGAACATTTTGCTTTTGCGAAAATCCTGACACAGTACCAGATACAAAAGAAATCCAAAAATCGGCACAAAATACAATGCCAAAAGCCAGGTCCATACTGCCTTCGGATCTCTTCTCTGAAAAAACACAATTACCACAGACAAAAACAGATTAATATAAAACAGATTTTCCATCAGCCAGCCCCAAACCTCTGCCACTGACTTTACTATCATTTCCATGAAATAATCACCTCACTTCATGTCCGTTATTTTACTCTTCCTTTTTTTCATATGCAAGGGATACTTTTTGAATATAAAACGAAGAAAGCGCCTCTGAATATTCATTTTCGCCGTCTTCAGCGAACATTCATAAACAGACGCGCTCTAATCCTTTTTCTTTATGGTTTCTATCTCCAGTTCTTTTCCGGAGTAACATTTTGCTCTGTAATTTTTCCATTCAATCTCAAATCCGCCATAGTCCTCACTGCCATATGACGTATTTACATAAACAATCCAGGTATCTTTCAGATCGGTTCCTTCAAGCCTTCCGAATAATGGATTTTCCGGATCTCCGATAGCTGTAGATGTCAGGAGGCGAATCGTCTGTCGGCTGGATTTTCCCTCCAGCCTTTGTTCTTCCAGGTATTCCTGAAGCACGAAGGAAATCATTCTGGTGTTATATGCCAGCACTTTCTCCTGTGCATTCCTCTTTACATTCTGGTACGCAGGAATGGAAATTGCCGCCAATATGGAAATAATTGCAATAACTGCCAGCATTTCCAGTAATGTAAAGCCGCTGTTCTTACGTAAACTGATTTTTCTCCGGATCATAAGAATAGTCTATGGATAGTAATGTCTCCTCTATCTTCTCTCTGGACGCACCTGCAGATTTACAGAACTCATCCAGGGATGGATAGAAGTCTCTCAATTGTGTATTGATATAGCTTAACAGCATTACCGGATCTTTCGGCATATTATTCATAACATTCCCTCTCCAAATTTACGATTCTCAGCTGACGGTGTTATGATAGCATAAAATAGTATTCCTTTTCAATGCCATTCCACGCCCTGTCCATTTATGGATATTTCCCAGTTACTGTTCACTCCATGACGAATCACTCCGCTGATTCGTCATAAACCAATACAGTTATGGGGCCAAAGCATATGCCCCATCGCCGCAGGCGATTAGAATTGGGCGTATGCTGTTACGTTCACAGGACACCTGTGAACAGTGGCATTTCCTGCCTGTCATTTTTCCTCTCATGAACTTTTATCCTATTTCCTCCACTCTGGCAGTCAGCCTCTGTCCGTCTGCTTCTGTGTCTATGACTATAGTATTTCCTGACCTTACCAGATCCTTAAGAATAATTTTAGCAGCCAGTGTCTCCACATATTTTTGCAGGTACCTCTTCAAAGGCCTGGCTCCGTATACCGGATCATATCCATGTTCTATCACGAAGTTCTTTGCCTTATCCGTCAGCGCCACTTGTATCTCCCGGTCTGCCAACCGCTTGTTGGTATCTGCAACCAGCAGGGATACGATATTTCCGATAAACTCTTTTGACAGCGGCTTAAAGAGAATAATCTCATCCAAACGATTCAAAAATTCCGGACGGAAATGGCTTCGCAGGTCATTCATGGCCATATCCTCCGCCTCTTTCTGAATATTGCCCTGCTCATCAATCCCCTCTAGAAGATACTGGGAACCAATGTTGGATGTCATGATAATAATGGTATTTTTAAAGTCCACTGTCTTCCCTGTGGAATCGGTAATGCGCCCATCATCCAATACCTGCAAAAGCACATTGAACACATCCGGATGGGCCTTTTCCACCTCATCAAACAGGACTACACAGTAAGGTTTTCTTCTGACTGCCTCTGTCAGCTGGCCGCCTTCGTCGTATCCTACATATCCTGGAGGCGCTCCGATGAGACGGGCTACGGAATGTTTCTCCATATATTCGCTCATATCGATACGAACCATGTTGGTTTCATCATCAAACAGACTTTCAGCCAAGGCTTTCGCCAGTTCTGTCTTACCTACACCGGTAGGTCCCATAAACAAGAAAGAACCGATGGGCTTTGTAGGGTCTTTAATTCCGGCCTTGGAACGGATAATGGCTTCTGTTACTTTCTCTACCCCTTCATCCTGTCCTACTACCCGTCTGTGAAGCACAGTATCCAGGTGCAGAGTTTTGCTTCTCTCGCTCTCTGTCAGTTTGGCTACCGGAATGCCGGTCCATCGGGAAATGATTCTGGCGATTTCATCCTCTGTAACGTTCTCATGCACCAGACTCAAATCCTGGCTTTTCACCTTCTCTTCCTCTGCTGCCAACTGCTTCTGCAGCTCAGGAAGTTTGCCATACTGCAGCTCTGCCGCTTTATTCAGATTATACTCCTGTTTCGCCTGGGCAATCTGGCGGTTGACGTTCTCGATCTCTTCTCTAAGGGAGGACAGTTTCTCCACCGAAGTTTTTTCGTTCTCCCACTGGGCCTTCTTCACCGTAAATTCATCGTGTAATTCTGCCAGTTCCTTCTGCAGATCTGCCAAACGATCCTGACTGAGATGGTCTGTCTCCTTTTTCAATGCCGCCTCTTCAATCTCCATCTGCATAATCTTTCGTGACAGTTCATCCAGTTCCGCAGGCATGGAATCTAATTCTGTCTTAATCATGGCACAAGCCTCATCCACCAGATCAATGGCCTTATCCGGCAGGAAACGGTCTGAAATATATCGATCGGACAGCATAGCCGCCGAAACCAGCGCCGAGTCTGTAATCTTCACGCCATGAAATACTTCGTACCGTTCTTTTAGTCCTCTTAAAATAGAGATGGTATCCTCCACCGTAGGTTCCTCCACCATCACCGGCTGAAAACGCCGTTCCAAGGCTGCATCCTTCTCTATATATTTCCGGTATTCGTCTAATGTGGTAGCGCCGATACAGTGCAGTTCTCCTCTGGCCAGCATAGGTTTCAGCATATTGCCCGCATCCATGGAACCTTCTGTTTTTCCTGCTCCCACAATGGTGTGCAGCTCGTCAATAAACAGGATAATCTGTCCGTCGCTTTTCTTCACTTCTTCCAGGACTGCTTTCAGACGCTCCTCAAACTCGCCTCTGTATTTGGCTCCTGCTACCAGAGCTCCCATGTCCAGTGCAAACAGCTTTTTATCCTTCAGTCCTTCCGGCACATCACCTCTGACAATTCTTTGAGCAAGGCCTTCTACCACGGCTGTCTTTCCTACGCCTGGCTCACCAATCAATACCGGATTGTTCTTTGTCTTACGGGAAAGGATTCTTACCACATTCCGAATCTCCCCGTCACGGCCAATCACGGGATCCAGCTTCTGATTTCTTGCCCGCTCTACCAAATCGTAACCGTATTTTTCCAGAGTATCATAAGTAGCCTCCGGATTGTCGCTTACCACTCTCTGATTTCCTCTTACAGTAGTCAGAGCCTGGAGAAAGCTTTCACGGTTGATACCGTATTGTTTAAACAGTTCCTTTAACGTGCGGTCCGGCTGTTTCAGCATGGCCAGGAACAAATGCTCCACAGACACATATTCGTCACCCATGGCCTTGGCCTCGTCCTCCGCGCTTATCAAAACCTTATTCAAATCACTGCTGACATACAGCTGGCCGCCTCCGCTTACCTTAGTCAGACGATTTACTGCCTGCTCCGCCTCATTCAAGAACATCTCTTTGGAAATGTTCATCTTGGTGACCAGCTTTAAGAGCAGGCTGTCCTCCAAGGTAAGAAGGCTGTACAGCAGATGCTCCTGCTCCAGCTGCTGGTTCCCATGCTCATAGGCCAGTTTCTCACAATTTTGTACGGCTTCCACAGATTTCTGGGTAAATTTATTAATGTTCATATTGTTCCTCCTTCCGGAATCAATGAGAATCTGTTTGCTTTTTGTTCTATCCGTACTATAACATTTATTGTTAGCACTGTCAATAGATGAGTGCTAATTATTTATAATTCTCAACGATTCCCCCGAAACAAAAAAAGAAAGCCTGTTAAAAAGCTCCCATTCTAGCAAAAAAGCGGGTGATGGGAATCGAACCCACATATCCAGCTTGGAAGGCTGGTGTTCTACCACTGAACTACACCCGCAAAATATCTATGATTCTGTTTTATGCCTTGGACCGGAATCGAACCAGTGACACGAGGATTTTCAGTCCTCTGCTCT